>SXQR01000290.1 GCA_005792865.1 Flavobacterium sp.
CATCAGGATGCGGTTGGCGACAAACCCCGGATAGTCATTGACCTCGACGGGTACCTTTCCCAGCGCCGAGGACAGGTCCATGATCGATTTGGTCACCAGGTCCGATGTGTTGTAACCGCGGATGATTTCCACGAGCTTCATGATGGGGACCGGGTTCATGAAATGCATGCCTATGACGCGCTCTGGGCCGGAAACCACCGATGCGATCTGCGTGATCGAAATCGACGAGGTGTTGGTTGCCAGAATCGTGGATGAGTTGCAGAATTCATTCAGCTTGCGGAATATATCGAGCTTAAGGTCAACGTTCTCGGTGGCGGCTTCAACTACCAGGTCCACGCCGTTCACGCCTTCCTGCAGGTCCGTGAAGGTGGAAATGTTGGACAGCGTATGGGCTTTGTCGTCGGCCGAGATGGTTCCCTTTGAGACCATGCGGTCGAGGTTGCCCGAAATGGTGGACATTCCCCTGTCAATGGAATTTTGCGAAATGTCGATAAGCCTTACGGGATAGCCGCTCTGGGCAAAGGTGTGCGCAATGCCGTTCCCCATGGTTCCGGCTCCGATTACTGCGATGTTCTTCATTATTGTGGAATTGTTTTGGTCATTTGAAACAGCCGATGATCCTATAAGCCACGCGAAGCGCCTCGGTGCCGTCGCGCAGGGTGACCACGGGCCGGGTGTTGCCTGTAATGGCATCGGCGAAGGTTTCCAGCTCCTCGAGGATCGCGTTGCTGGCGGGCACTTCGGGATTATCGAAATAAATTTGCTTGCGGATACCTTCGGCATTCTGAAGGATCATGTCAAAATCCCCCGGAACTTCCGGCGCGTCCTTCATTTTCACAACTTCGCATTTTTTTTCCAGGAAATCCACAGAGATGTAGGCATCCTTCTGGAAAAAGCGCGATTTGCGCATGTTCTTGAGGGAAATCCGGCTGGCCGTAAGATTGGCTACGCATCCGTTCTCGAATTCGATTCGGGCGTTGGCAATGTCCGGCGTATCGGAGATCACCGATACCCCGCTGGCGCTTACATTCTTCACCGGAGATTTGACCACGCTCAAAATGGCGTCGATATCGTGGATCATCAGGTCCAGGACAACGGGAACGTCGGTGCCCCGCGGATTGAACTCGGCGAGCCGGTGCGTCTCGATGAACATCGGGTTGGAAATCATGTCCTTTACGGCCCTGAACGCGGGATTGAACCGTTCTACATGGCCCACCTGGCCCTTCACGCCAAATTCATCAGCGAGCGCCATGATTTCCTCGGCTTCGGCCACGGTGTTGGAGATGGGTTTTTCGATGAAAACGTGTTTGCCCGATTTGATCGCGACGCGTGCGCATTTGTAGTGGGAAAGCGTCGGGGTGACGATGTCGACCACGTCCACCGCATGGATGAGCGCATTGATGGTATTGAACCTTTTATATCCGAATTCAGACTCGACCTTTTCGGCGTAGGCCTGGTTGTCGTCGTAAAAACCGGCGAGCTCGTACCTGTCAGATTGTTGCAGAAGCCTGAGGTGGATCTTGCCCAGATGGCCCGCGCCCAATACGCCAACTTTCAACATAGTCGTGTTTTGGGCAAAAATAGCAATATTCGGCCAATGGTGGAGTCTTTGAAGCGATGATTTTAGCCCCTTATGCGATTCCTTTTGACCGATTAGTTTCTTATGTTTGCGCATTATTACCCGCCGTGAACGATACATCCAAACATCAGGGATTGCGCAACCAGCTTGTGCTCCAATTGCAGGAAAAAGGCATCGCCGACAAAGCCGTGCTCGAGGCGATCCGCAAGATCCCACGCCATCTTTTCCTGGAGTCCGGATTCGAGAATTATGCCTATCAGGACAAGCCGTTTCCCATTGGGGCGGGGCAGACCATCTCACAACCCTATACCGTGGCGTTCCAGACGCAGTTGCTCCAGGTCAAGCGGGACCACAAGATCCTCGAGATCGGGACCGGTTCCGGGTATCAATCCGCCATACTGTTCGCGATGGGGGCGAAGGTCTACAGCATCGAGCGGCAAAACGAACTTTTCAAGAAGACCTCGGTGCTGCTCCCAAAACTGGGCATCCGGCCCAAACACCTCTCTTTTGGCGATGGTTATAAGGGCCTGCCCAACCACGCGCCGTTTGACAGCATCATCGTGACGGCGGGCGCGCCCATCATCCCGCAACCGTTGATGGCGCAGCTCAAGGTGGGCGGACGGCTGGTCATCCCAGTGGGGAAAGACATCCAGGTGATGACCCTGTTGGTGCGCAAGAACGAGACGCAGTTTGAGAAACACGAGTTTGGGGAGTTCAGGTTCGTGCCGCTTTTGGGCGACAAAACCTAAATTGAAGTTTAATTGCGCAACAGTGCGGTCTGGCCAAAAAACGACATAGTGTGAACCGTACTTTGAAAACTTAGCGATAAACCAATTTGTCAGCCGCGTTTCAGCGCGTTTTTGCGGAGCAGCATGGATTTGAGCACTTCCATTTCCTGCAGGATCTCATCTACCGCGATCTCCTCCTTTTTATCGGTTCCCGACAATTCGGCCTCTGCCGCACGGATGGCCTGCAGGGCCAGTTCACCTGTTCCAGTAAGGGCAAGTATCCTGCGGGCAAGACAATAGACCTGGAGAGTGGTCGCGTCCATAGACAACAGTTTTGCGAGCGCGTCGGCCTGTTTGGCCGTGGGTATCCGCTGTCCCGATTCAAATTTGCACACCAGCGCCTGGTCGATACCGGTTTGGTCGGCGACGTCCTTTACGCGCAGCCCAAGCGATTCCCGTGCCTGCCGCAGGGGATTCATCGCCTGTATTCCTTCTTGATACGGTCAAGGTCGCGCTTGGTGTCCTGCTCTTTGAGCGATTCGCGCTTGTCGTAGGTTTTTTTACCGCGGCAGAGGCCGATGTCAAGCTTTGCGATGCCTTTCTCGTTGGTGAACATTTTTAGGGGAATAATGGTAAGCCCCTTGGCCTGGACGCTGCGTTGCAGGGCCCGAAGCTCGCGTTTGTTCAGCAGCAACTTGCGCTCGCCGCGTGCCTGGTGGTTAAAACGATTGCCAAAAGCGTATTCCTCGATGTAGATGTTGATCGCGAAAAGTTCATCGTTGCTGAATTCGCAAAAGGATTCGGTGATGTTGGCCTTGCCCAGGCGGATCGATTTGATCTCGGTGCCCGTGAGGACCATTCCGGCCGTGTAGGTTTCGATGATCTCGTAGTCGAAACGCGCGCGTTTGTTGAGGATGTTGACCGTCTGCATGCCGCAAAAATACGATTAAAAGGTTAGACCGGCTCGTCACCCTTTGAAACGGGCTGTTTGTCGTGGTCGTCAAAGGTGAAATTGCGAAGTTGCGGAGCCCTGAAAAAGGTGTAAACCACCACGCCCAGGGTGATGCAGCCTCCCGTCACCACCGCCCGTACCGTTCCCAGCCAGCTCGCCATGACCCCGCTTTCAAAGTCGCCCAGTTCATTTGAGGAACTCACGAACATGGTATTGACAGCCGACACCCGGCCCCGCATGTCGTCAGGTGTGACAAGTTGCAATATGGTACTGCGGATCACGACGCTGACGGCATCGAACATGCCTGAGAGCAAGAGCATGAAAAACGAGAGGTAAAAATTTGTCGAAAGCCCGAAGATGATGATCGAGATCGCAAATCCACCGATGCAGTAAAAGAGTTTCTGCCCCGGACGGTTGCGGATCGGGAGGAACGCCAGCAATCCCATCGTCGCGATCGCGCCCACGCCCGGAGCGGCGCGCAACACCCCGAAGCCCATCTCGCTCACGTGCAGGATTTCCTTTTGGTAAACCGGCAAAAGCGCGACGGCGCCTCCAAAAAGAACGGCAAACATATCGAGCGCCAGCGCGGAGAGCAGCACGGGGGTTTTGTACACGAACCGGAGCCCTTCGGTGACGCTGCGCAGGACAGGTTCCTTGGCTTTTTTGACAATCGGCTTGGCCTTGATCGCCAAAAGCGGAAGCAACAGCATCAGTTGGATCGCACCGACAAGTGCCAGGCTTTGGGCAATACCCAGCAGCGCAATGCAGAATCCCGCCGCCAGGGGCCCGCCCACGGCGCCCAATTGCCAGGCCATCGAACTCCAGCTCGTCGCGTTGGGGTAATGCTTTCGCGGGACCACCAGGCCAAAAAGGGCAAACATCGAGGGGCTGTAGAATGACCGGAGCATGCCGCCCAGAAAAACCAGCAGGTAAATCAGGTGCAATATGTAATCAAATGGCATCGATTCGCGCGCCGCATCCATCGCCAGCAGCGCAAAGCCCGTGGCCAGGACAATGTACCCCGCGAGGCAGGCAAGGACCATCTTCCGCTTCTCGTTCAGGTCCACGACATGTCCCGAAAAAAACGAGCACACAATGGCGGGTATCACCTCGGCCAGGCCCACGAAACCCAGCGAGAGCTTGTCGTGCGTCAAATCGTAAACCCAGAAATACAAAATGGTGGATTGCATGTTCAGGGTGAAAATGATCCCGAACCGCAGGGACAGGAACAGCCGGAATTCCCGCAACCTTAGCGATGGGTTCTTGCCAAGGAAGCCGGTAGGCGGGATGGGGTTGGGATTTTCGGTCTGCATGCGGGCCAAAGGTAGTTCGGAGCGGCAAATTTAGAAAGCGGCCTGCCGGCAATCGTTACATAATTTTGTTCCTTTGTAAAAATTGCGCAATTAGTGGGAAAATATATTGAGGGTGAGGAATTCCGCGGTATCGTTTACGGTGCCGATGCGATGCAGATGCTGGAATTCGAGCAATGCACTTTTGACGGTTGCGATTTCTCGGCCTGCACCTTCAGGGGCGTGACCTTCATCGACTGCGTTTTCACCGATTGCAATTTCCGCGGCGCGGGCCTGAACCATACTTCACTGCGCAACGCCCAATTTTCAGGATGCGACCTCTCGCAGGTCAATTTCGCGATGATCGACAAGACCATCTTCCAGGTTTCCTTTGAAGGTTCCAGCCTTCGGTATTCGCAGTTTTACGGCTTGCGGCTTTCGGGCACGATGTTTCGCGGATGCGATCTGGTTGCGGCAGATTTCATGTCGGTAAATCTCCAGAAGGCCATGTTCCCCGGTTCCGACCTGCACCAGGCGGTATTCCTTCAGGCGGATCTGCGTGGCGCCGACTTCTCATCGGCACGGAATTTTACGATCGACCCATCAAAAAACCAGATGAAGGGGGCGAAATTTTCCCGCGAGGGCCTTCCGGGTTTGCTTGTGCAGACCGGCATCCGCATCAATCCTTGAGGGGCTTTTCCATCACATAGTCCTCCATAAGGTAGCCTTCACCGATGTCGATGTCCTCCGATTCCACGATTTCAAAACCGAGTTTGTCATAGAAGTATCGCGCCGGGTTCCGCCGGTTGACGTTCAACGAAAGTGTTCTGTCCCCGGCGGCGAGCGCACGTGCCCGGATTTCGTCCATCAGCAATTTCCCGATGCCGGTTCCCTGTTGCGAGGGCAGGATGTAGATTTTGTGGATGCGTGTCACCGGTTGATCCTTCCATCGGTGTTCGATGCCCGCAAAGCCGACATAAGCCCCGCCGTGCTTTGCCAGCAGGAATTTCTGTCCCGATTCGAGGTCGGCATTGAGTTTTTCGTCCGAATAGAAAAGCCGCAACATGTAATCGATCTGCGCACCGGAAATGATATTGCCATATGCCGCCGGCCACGTCTTCTGCGCGATGTCGCGGACGGCATTCAGGTCGCTTCCCAGTGCTTCACGGATCCTGATCATCCGTGGATGGTTTCGCGTTTTCCGTAATTGGCAATGACCGATGCCTCGAAGTCGAGCCATTCGCGCCAGCGTTTCTCGACGTCGATGCCTTGGCCGTACTTGCGCGCGTAGCCGATGAACAGGGTATAATGACCGGCCTCGCTTTCCATGAGTTCGCGGTAGAAGGCGGCGAGGTCGGGGTCGCTGATGTTTTCGGAGAGGACCTTGAAACGCTCGCAGCTGCGAGCCTCGATCATGGCCGAGAACAACAGCCTCTCGACCAGGCCCGACTGCCGCGAACCGTTTGACGATCGCTTCATGTATTGCGCCAGTTCGCCCACGTAATCGTCCTTGCCTTCCTTGACCAACGGGTAGCCGCGGGCCACGATGATCTGGTGGACGCGTTCAAAGTGTTCGATTTCCTCCTTGGCGAGCGCGAGCATGTCGGCGACCAGGTCCGAACAATCCGGGTTCAGGGTAACGAGCGTCAGCGCATTGGCCGCGGCCTTCTGCTCACACCACGCGTGGTCCGACAGGATCTGCGCAAGATTGGATTCCACGATATTGACCCATCGCGGGTCGGTGGGAAGCTGTAGCCTGAAGGTGGACATCGTTGCAGTTTAAAAAACGAACATCGCGCGTTCGCTCATCATCTCGTTGACCTCGTCGGCCACCGATTCGAGCACCTCTTCGTTGGTATGGTCCCGGATCACGCGGTCGATGAGTTCCACGATGCGTTCCATGTCGCTATCGATAAGGCCGCGCGTGGTGATGGCCGCTGTCCCGACGCGGATGCCGGAGGTGACAAACGGCGACTTGTCGTCAAAAGGCACCATATTTTTATTGACGGTGATTTCGGCCTTGACCAAAGCATTTTCGGCTTCCTTGCCGGTAATGTTCTTGTTCCGAAGGTCGATGAGCATCATATGGTTGTCCGTGCCTCCGGAAATGATGTTGTACCCCCGGCCGATGAAGGCCTGCGCCATTGCCTTGGCGTTTTTCTGCACCTGCATCGCATAGCGGAAGAATTCGTCCTGGAGCGCCTCGCCGAAAGCCACGGCCTTCGCCGCGATGATGTGCATGAGAGGCCCGCCCTGGTTGCCCGGGAAAACCGCCATGTCCAGCAGGTTAGACATCATCTTGATATCGCCCTTTGGTGTCTTGAGCCCCCAAGGGTTCTCGAAATCCCTTCCCATCATGATCATCCCGCCACGCGGCCCGCGAAGGGTCTTGTGCGTGGTGGTGGTCACGATATGGCAGTGGGGAACAGGGTCGTTCATCAGCCCCTTGGCGATGAGCCCGGCCGGGTGTGAAATGTCGGCCATCAGGAGCGCGCCGCATGCGTCCGCGATCTCGCGGAATTTTTTGAAGTCCATGTCACGGCTGTAGGCCGAGGCTCCCGCGATGATCATCCTGGGTTTTTCGGCCATCGCGACCTCGCGGATCTTATCGTAATCCAGCATGCCCGTCTCGCGGTCCACGCTGTAAAATACGGGGTTGTACAATTTTCCCGAAAAGTTGACCGGGGATCCGTGCGTCAGGTGTCCGCCATGCGCCAGGTCAAACCCCAGGATCTTGTCACCGGGCTGGAGGCAGGCGGCGTAAACGGCGGTATTGGCCTGCGATCCCGAATGCGGCTGCACGTTGACGTATTCGGCGCCAAAAAGGGCTTTCGCGCGGTCAATCGCAATCTGTTCCACCACATCCACCACCTCGCATCCGCCGTAATAACGCTTGCCGGGATAACCCTCGGCATATTTGTTTGTAAGCACCGATCCGGCCGCCTCGAGCACGCCGTCGCTGACAAAATTCTCGGAGGCAATGAGTTCCAATCCATGGACCTGGCGGTCCTGTTCCTCTATGATCAGGTCAAATATTTCGTTGTCGCGTAACATGTAGTGTGATTTCGTTAAATTGCTGTCAAAAATACGCAAAACGTTTTGTACGATGAATCATAATTTTATATTTGATTGCTAAATTTAACCTAAAGAAACCCCCGCGCAAATGCCCATTACCGCCAACAATCCCGCCCGGAAATCCTGGCTTGAAGTACCCGCCGACAGCGACTTCCCCATCCAGAATATTCCGTTCGGGGTGTTCCTCACCAAAGACGACGTCATTACCATCGGAACCCGCATCGGCGACCATGCCATCGATCTCGGCGCCCTTCAGCAACTCAATTATTTTGAAGGCATCGAACTCACCGACGACATGTTCATGCAGGATACGCTCAATGACTTCATTTCGGACGGGAAAAAGACCTGGCGGCTTGTGCGCAACCGGATCGCTGACATCTTTGACGAGACCAACCCGCAGCTCCGTGACCATGCAGCCCACCGCGATGTCGTGATTTTCAAAATGGACGAGGTGGAGATGCAGCTTCCGGTGATGATAGGCGACTATACCGATTTTTATTCCAGCAAGGAACACGCGACCAATGTGGGCAAGAAGTTCCGCGATCCCGAACACGCGCTTTTGCCCAACTGGCTGCATATCCCGGTGGGTTACCACGGGCGCAGTTCGACCATCATTCCCTCGGGCATACCGATCCACCGTCCGATGGGGCAGACGCTCCCGGCCGGGGAGAAAACGCCGGTCTTTGGGCCTTCCAGGCTGGTCGATTTTGAACTGGAGACCGCCTTCATCACGACCGATGCCAACGTCATGGGGGAGAACATTCCCGTGCACGAGGCCGAGGATTACATTTTCGGGATGGTGCTGCTAAACGACTGGAGCGCACGTGACATCCAGAAGTGGG
>SXQR01000291.1 GCA_005792865.1 Flavobacterium sp.
AAACCTGCCGCAAGATCCTGAAATCCTTACCCGAAAACAACCTGGTTTTGCGCGACATCAAGAAAGACCCGATCACCGCCGAGGAACTCAACGAAATGCACCGCCGCGCCGGGAGCTACGAGGCACTTTTCAGTCGTCGGTCGCAACTCTATACCGCCAGGAAACTCAAGGAGCAGACCCTGGGCGAGGAGGATTTCAAAAACCTGATCCTTGAGCATTACACCTTTTTGAACCGCCCTGTCTTTCTTATTGGCGATGCGATTTTCATCGGCAACAGCAAAAAGTCGGTGGAGGGCGCGACCGCTGCATTATGAGCAAGCGCGCACTCGCACTGATAGGCGCCACGCTGGTTTCCATTATCTATGGCGTCACTTTCACGATTGCCAAGGACGTAATGCCCGCGCACATCGAGGCCTTCGGGTTCATCGTTTTGCGCGTGGGCGGATCGACGCTGCTCTTTTGGCTGGTGTGGCTCTTCCTGCCGAAGGAAAAGATCGCA
Source organism: Flavobacterium sp. (assembly GCA_005792865.1). Classification (GTDB taxonomy): domain Bacteria; phylum Bacteroidota; class Bacteroidia; order Flavobacteriales; family Flavobacteriaceae; genus Flavobacterium. The sequence continues at coordinate 500 of SXQR01000291.1, forward strand.
ACCGCCGATTTTCCGCGGATCGCCGCGGCTGCATTTTTTGGCGTTGCCCTCAATATGCTCACATTCTTCAAGGGCCTGAGCCTGACCTCACCCATTTCGGCGGCCGTCCTGATGGTCACCACGCCCATCATCGTGCTGGTGCTTTCGGCCATCATCATCAAGGAGCGGATGGAGGCGCGCAAAGCCATCGGGATCGTGCTGGGCCTTGTCGGGACGGCAACCCTGATCCTGTACGGCAAATCCGCCGAAAATTCCCCAAACGCCGGTTGGGGCAATTTCCTGGTGTTTGTCAACGCGGTCTCCTACGGGTTCTACCTGATCATTGTCAAAAAACTGATGGACCGATACAACGCCTTCACGTTTGTCAAGTGGATCTATCTCTTTGGGTTCCTGATGGTGTTGCCCTTTGGGTATGCCGAACTCCACGCGGTAAACTGGGCCTTGGTCCCGCCCGATACCTGCTGGAAAATTGGGTTCGTCGTGGTCTTCTCGACCTTCCTGACCTACCTGCTCAACCTATTGTCGATGCGGGAGCTGAAACCCGTGACGGTCGCGGTCTTTATCTATCTGCAGCCGCTTTTCGCCACGATTTTCGCGATCGCGCTGGACAAGGATTCACTGGGTTGGGTGAAAATTGCGTCGGCGGCGATGATTTTCGCGGGCGTGTACCTGGTGACCCAAAAAAATGCGGGCCAAAAGGCCACGCCGTCCCAAACCACCGCCGTCAACTGACCCCGTTTTGCTATCTTTGTTCCTCTTTTGTTTTTTATGATACAGTCCATGACCGGCTTCGGAAAGGCCTCTCGCCAGCTTCCGGGCAAAAAGATTACCGTCGAAGTCAAATCGCTCAACAGCAAGGGCCTTGACCTGAGCGTGCGCGTCCCGACGATCTACCGCGAAATGGAACTCCCGCTTCGCAACCAGATCGCATCGGCGATGGAACGGGGCAAAATAGATTTTGCGATCTATATTGAAAGCACGTCGGAACAGACCGCCACTCGCGTCAACGTGCCCATCCTCAAGTCTTACATCGCGCAGCTTCGCGAGGTAAAACCGGACGCCGACGAGACCGAGCTCATGAAAATGGCCATCCGCATGCCCGATGCGCTCAAAACTGAACGCGAGGAGATCAATGAGGACGACTGGGGCGAAATCCAGGGCGTGGTGGACGAGGCGCTGCAAAACATCCGCAATTTCAGGACTTCGGAAGGCGTCGCGCTTGAAAAGGAGTTCCTGCATCGCATCGCCAATATCATGACGATGATGAACGAGACCGTTTCCATGGATGCCGAGCGCATCTCGACCGTCCGGACCCGCCTCCAGGCCGCGATCGAGGAATTGAAGGTAACCCTTGACGAGAACCGTTTTGAGCAGGAACTGATCTTCTACCTCGAGAAATATGACATTACCGAGGAAAAGGTAAGGCTGGAGAACCACATGAATTATTTTATAGAAACGCTCGCGGGCAACGAGGCCAACGGCCGCAAACTGGGCTTTATCATTCAGGAAATGGGCCGCGAGATCAATACGATGGGTTCAAAATCAAACCACGCTAAAATGCAGAAACTGGTGGTGCAGATGAAGGACGAACTGGAAAAAATTAAAGAGCAGGTGCTCAACGTACTCTGATGGAGAAAGGCAAACTCATCGTGTTTTCGGCACCGTCGGGTTCCGGAAAAACCACCATCGTCCGGCATTTGCTGGGCATTGACGAACTCAATCTCGAATTTTCGGTTTCGGCGACCTCGCGCGAGCCGCGTGGGCTCGAGGTTCATGGAAAGGATTATTATTTCATCTCGACCGAGGAATTCAAGCAGCATATCAAGAACCACGATTTCCTTGAGTGGGAAGAGGTTTACCGCGATAATTTCTACGGAACGCTCAACAGCGAGATCGAGCGCATCTGGGCAAAGGGCAAGAACGTGATTTTTGACATCGATGTGGCCGGCGGCCTGAGAATCAAACGCAAATACCCCGATGAGACCCTCGCCGTTTTCGTGAAACCGCCCAGTATTGACGAGCTCAAGATCCGCCTGAAGAAGCGCTCTACCGAATCGGACGAAAAGATCAACATGCGCATCGCCAAGGCATCGGTGGAACTTGCGACCGCGCCGCAGTTTGACAAGATCATCAAGAATTACGACCTGGAGGAAGCCAAGAACGAGGCGTACATGTTGGTGAGGGAATTCGTGAAGTAGTTATCAGTCATCAGTTCTCAGTTTGCTTGCTTTCTACCCGTATGTTGACGGTAATGATTGAGGCGTTGTGAAAAGAATTAAATTTGATCGCATCGTTTCGGATTTACCTCTTCTACTGACGACTGATAACTGACAACTGACGACTCATGAACATCGGCCTCTACTTCGGAACCTTCAACCCCATCCACGTCGGGCACCTGATCATCGCCAACCACATGGCGGAACATTCGGGATTGGACCAGGTCTGGCTTGTGGTGACGCCGCACAATCCGCACAAGGAAAAAAATACGCTGCTCGACAACTACAAGCGCCTCGAGATGGTGCACCTGGCCACTGAAGCCTACCCGAAATTGCGCCCGTCCGACATCGAATTCAAGTTGCCCCAACCCAATTATACCGTGAATACCCTTGTGCACCTGCAGGAAAAGTATCCGTCGCACATCTTTTCGCTGATCATGGGCGAGGACAACCTTCGGTCGCTGCACAAGTGGAAAAATTACGAGGCCCTGCTGCAGAACCATCGGATCTATGTTTATCCACGGATTTCGGAATCTCCCAAAACCGATTTGCAGCACCATCCTGCCATTACGCACATCGAGGCGCCGGTGGTGGAAATCTCATCGACCTTTATCCGCGATAATATTGCCGCCGGCAAGAACGTGCGTCCGCTGATGCCGGATGCGGTTTGGCATTACGTGGACCACAACAATTTGTACCGAAAGAAGCTTTAAGTTTTGCCCTGCCTTCGACTTTTGAATTTTATTGGCGTGCTCCGAACCGTTCGGCTGTCGCCCTGGGCCGACTATCATCTGCTTAACAATTGATTGGCGATACCCAACTGGATGAATCGGTACCTTTGTCAAAACTTTTTGCCATGCTCAACTTTGAACTTTACAACCCCACGCGGCTGATTTTTGGCAAAGGCCAGATCGCACGCCTGGCCGAATTCACACCCAAAACCAAAATACTGCTGGTTTACGGCGGCGGAAGCATCTTTAAAAATGGAATTCATGACCAGGTCCGGGCGGCGCTCGAGGGTTATGACATCACCGAATTTGCCGGAATCGAGGCCAATCCGCGGTTTGAAACGGCAATGAAGGCCGTTGCCCTCATCAAGGAACATGGAATAAAATTTATCCTCGCGGTTGGTGGCGGATCGGTGATCGATGCGGTAAAATTCATGTCGGCGGCCGTCAATTTTGAAGGCGACCCCATTGAAATCCTACAGAAAAGGATGCTGATCAAGGAAAATGCGATGCCCTTCGGCACGGTGCTGACCATTCCGGCCACCGGCAGCGAGATGAATTCGGGCGCGGTGATTTCAATCGAGCGGACCCATGAAAAACTATCATTCGGCGGACAGGCGCTGTTCCCCCAGTTCTCGATTTGCGACCCAACCGTCATATCGTCGCTTCCCAAACGCCAGATCCAGAATGGCGTTGTCGATGCCTACACCCACGTCCTGGAACAATACCTGACCTATAAACACGACGCATTCCTGCAGGACCGCATCGGCGAGGCGATCCTCTCGACCTTGATTGAAATTGGCCCGTCGGTGGTGGAGAATCCAGGCGATTATGCGTTGCAGTCCAACCTGATGTGGTGCTGCACGATGGCGCTCAACGGGCTGCTCAACAAAGGCGTCCCAACGGACTGGGCCACGCACATGATCGGGCACGAGCTCACGGCCCTTTATGGAATCGACCACGCGCGCACCCTGGCCATCATCGGCCCAAATCTTTATCGGGCGATGTTTGACACCAAAATGGAGAAACTGGCCCAATACGGAAGGCGGATCTTCAATTTGCAGGGGCCCGATGAGGAGGTGGCCCGGAATGCGATCGAACGGACTTCGGCCTTTTTGGAGTCGATGGGAATGGAACTCCATATTTCGCGATTTTCACAAGATACAGATGCGCCTGAAATCATCGAAAAGCGCTTTGCCGATCGGGGGTGGCTCGGAATTGGCGAAAAGCAGTTGGTGACGCCCGAAAAAGTCCGGGAAATCGTCCAGGCAAGCCTTTAAAAATCGAAAAGCGTTCATGATTTGAATCACGAACGCTTTTCTCATAACACCAAAACAAAATTTACTAACTTTCAAATCAGTCGTCTTTGCGATGATCTGACAATTACACAACGTCCGGGATTTCCAAAAATTGCATCATCGACCATTAAAGAACTGTTAAAGTTTGAAAAGGCGCGCCATTGCGGGTCTGCTTTAAAAATGGTACTTTTGGACCTTTAAAATCGATCATGACGAAATCACCAAAATTTGCGGTCATCGGGGGCGGAAGCTGGGCTACGGCCATCGCAAAAATGCTTTGCACGAACCTGGATGAGATCGCCTGGTACATGCGCAATGAAGAAGCGATCAAACACCTCAAAACACATCATCACAACCCAAATTACCTCAGCTCGGTAGAATTCCAGGTGCAAAAGCTCCGGCTGACTTCCAATATCAATGAAGCGGTGGCGTATGCCGATTACGTGATTTTCGCGATACCGTCGGCGTTCCTTAGCGGCGAACTGGCCAAGCTCACCGAAAGCCTTGAAGACAAGATCGTCTTTTCGGCAATTAAGGGTATCGTGCCCGAGACCAGCCTCATCGTGGGCGAACATTTCCACGAGACCTACGGCATCCCGTATGACAATATCGGGGTGATCACCGGTCCCTGCCACGCCGAGGAAGTCGCGTTGGAACGCCTCTCCTACCTGACCATTGCGTGCGGCGACGAGAAAAAAGCCAAGATCGTGGCCAACAGCCTCTCAGGCAATTTCATCAAAGCCAAGATTACCGATGACATCATCGGCACCGAATATGCGGCCATGCTCAAGAACATTTATGCCATCGCGGCCGGAATCGCGCATGGGCTGGGCTACGGCGACAATTTCCAGAGCGTCCTGATGAGCAATGGCATCCGGGAGATGAAAAAGTTCATCCGCAAGGTCCACAAGATGAAGCGCAACATCAACGATTCGGCCTACCTGGGCGATTTGCTCGTGACGGGATATTCGGTTTTTTCGAGAAACAGGATGTTTGGGAACATGATCGGGAAGGGCTATACGGTGCAATCTGCCATGATGGAGATGTCCATGGTGGCCGAAGGTTATTACGCCACCCGCAGCGCCTTTGAACTCAACAAGGAGTATGGCGCGAAAACGCCCATCATCGATGCGGTCTTCGCGATTTTGTACGAAGGCAAGGAAGCGCGGAAGGTGTTCAAGAAACTGACGGAGAAACTGGATTAACGCACCATCACGCCCGGCTTGTTCAGCACCGGGATTTCCTCCATATTTTCCGGATTGAGCAGATTCGCCCTGAAGATGAATTTCCGGTCATAAAGCGTTTTACCAATGAAGAACGTGACCATGAACTCGTTGTTGAGCGCGAGCACGCTATCCTCGATCATCTCGACTTTATGCGCCGCCTGCGGACCGATCTCGATAAAAGCGTGACGCAGCATCGAGGTCTTGCGCATCTCACCTTCAACGGTGCCAAAAGCTTTTGAAACCACCATGATGTTGCTCAATGGTTCGTTATTCTCATTGACCAGATACACGTTCCAGACATTTTGCATGAAGTCGTCGTTCCATTCCTGGACAGCGGCCATGAACACACCTTGAACGTCGGGGATGGTAATGTCTTTTCTCATGAGGATTGTCGAATGTCGAACGTCGAATGAAATTACCCATGACGTCACTCAAAAAACCAAATTCTACAAGTTAAACGAAAATCTTGTTTACAGACCGTTTGACATTTGTCATGCGACATTTGTCAGCTTATATGCTCGCCCTGAACTGCTCCAAAAACCGCACATCATTCTCATAGAACATCCTGATATCGCCGATCTGGTACAACAGCATTGCGATGCGCTCGATGCCCATGCCGAAGGCGAAACCGGTATATTCGTCCGGGTTGATGTTGCAGTTTTTCAATACGTTGGGGTCCACCATGCCGCAGCCCATGATCTCGAGCCAGCCGGTTCCCTTGGTGATTCGGTAATCGGTTTCGGTCTTCAGGCCCCAGTAGATATCGACCTCGGCGCTTGGTTCGGTAAACGGGAAATACGACGGGCGAAGCCTTATCTTGCTCTTCCCGAACATCTCCTTGGTAAAATAAAGCAGCGTTTGCTTAAGGTCGGCGAAGGAAACGTCCTTGTCGATGTAAAGCCCTTCTACCTGGTGGAAGATGCAGTGCGACCGCGCCGATACGGCCTCGTTGCGGAAAACACGCCCGGGCGAAATCGTCCTGATGGGCGGCTTGTTGCTCTCCATGTACCTCACCTGTACCGACGAGGTGTGCGTGCGCAAGAGGACATCGGGGTTGGTCTGGATGAAAAAAGTGTCCTGCATGTCGCGCGCCGGATGGTACTCCGGCAGGTTGAGCGCCGTGAAATTGTGCCAGTCGTCCTCGATCTCGGGCCCTTCGGATACATTGAAGCCGATGTTTGAAAAAATATCGACGATCTGGTTCTTGACGATGGAGATGGGATGGCGTGAGCCGACTTTCATCGGTTCGGCGGGGCGCGTCAAATCGCCATAAATGCCTTTTGCCTCCTCGCCCGATTCAAGCTGCTCCTGGATGGTGCGCACCTTTTCCTCGGCGGTCTGCTTGAGCTGGTTGATTACCTGCCCGAATTCGCGCTTCTGCTCGCCGGGAACATTGCGGAACTCGGCAAAAAAGTCGTTCAGCAATCCTTTCTTGCCCAGAAAGCGGATGCGGAATGCTTCAAGTTCGTCAGCATTCTGCGTTGAAAAAGCTTCGGCCTCGGCAATGTATTTCTTGATTTCGTCGATCATGGTGTAGTGAGAGAGGTGCAAATTTAAGGAAAAACTGCCTATGCCGATGTTGAAAACACGGTCAATCAAGAATCAGTCGATGAATTCCTTTTCGACGAAATATTGAACGATCGCTTCCTTCATCAGCACCGACTGCTCGCCGGCTTTCAGCGCCGGCAGTTCCTCGCGGACTTTGTAATGCGGCCAGCCATCACGGTCAAAATAATCAAATTCGTAGTAGCCATATGGTTCGAGCAGCCTGCAAATGGCGATGTGCATGAGGTTGACCTTTTCGTCTTTCTTGAACTTTCGGTGCACCTGTCCGAGTTCCTGCACGCCGATCAGGTAAATGATCGCGTCAAGGTCAAGGTCTTCGCCTTGCGAAAATTGATCGGAAAGCCGCGTGACGACAAGTTCCCACCGATCCTTTAAAAGTTGGTCTCTGGACATTTGGCAAAGATAGCGCACTTGGGGCATCGGCCAAAAGGTTTTATCTTGCGCCGACAATATGGCATTACTGGACATCATCCTCGCATTGGCACTGGCTTACGGCTGCATCCGCGGGCTGTTCAATGGATTCTTCATGGAATTCGCCTCGCTTGTATCGCTGATGTTGGGAATCTTCGTGGCGGTGAAATTTTCATCGGCACTGGCAAATGTGCTCTCGGGCAAGTTCTCGTGGGATCCGCTCGCAGTGCGTCTGGTCGCCTTTGTCATTCTCTTCCTGGCGGTGATCATCGCCATCGCCCTGCTGGCACGCATCTTTACCTCACTGGCCAGTTTTGCGGGCATCGGAATACTCAACAGGATCCTGGGCGCTGTATTTGGCATGATGAAGATTGCCCTGATCCTGGGCACCATGCTGGCCCTGATGGCAAGATACGAAGTCCCGGAAAAGGAAACGCGCGAGCAATCATTGTTGTATGCGCCAGTGGCCGGTTTTGGAAAATTGCTTTATCCGTCACTTGCGGAGTGGTTGCCAAAAGCTGCGGGAGCCGTTACTGCTTGATTTCCCTGATGGCCGATGATCGCATCCATCCGTCGTTGCCGTCGGGAAGCAATACCTTTTTCCAGTCGCCCAACTGCTCAAGGACAAATACCTTGGTGCCTTCGTGAAGCGTGATGACATCAGGCGAGGCCATGCGTGGTTCCCCTTTGACTGTGACGATGTCCTCAAATACGATGGCCGGGCGCTCACTGGCCAGTCGTTCCTTCTCGTAGAGCCCGGATGTGGCCGCAAAGACGGTCAGTCCAAGTGCCACCAGCATCGCAAAGAAGAAAATCCTTTTATGCAGGGCCATCGGTGAGAGATAATAACCCGCAAAGAACGCCAGCACGACCACAGACAAAGCTACCGCGATCCAGCCCCAAGTATCGTAATGGAAAAGGCCCGTAAAATCGTGCAGCAATTTGGCAAATCCGGCTCGCGGCACCTCTTTCACCTCATCGATCATCATGTTGTGGGCATAGCCGAGGTTGACCCTGACATCGCGGTCATTTGGGTTCAGCAGAAGCGCTTTTTCATAATAATAGACCGCCGGCGCGATCCGGTCCATCTTGTAGTAGGCGTTTGCGAGATTGAAATACAGGTCGGACGAATGGACACCACGTGCAAGTTCGGCTTCATATTGCTTGACCGCATCGGCATAGCGCTCCTTTTGGTAAAGCGCGTTTCCTTTTTCAAAACCGCCCTGGGCCCAGGAAGTGGCGGCGATCGCAACGAAGGCCAGTATGATCGATTTCAGCTTCATTTCAATTGCTTTTCAAGTTCCTGCACCACCTGTGCGGCACGGTCGTAGTCCTGTTTGATGGACCCGGACGATACCGGGGCGTAACGTGCCAGTTCGCAGCTTTCCACCAGGGATATGAACTGATGGGCAGAATCAGTGTTTGCGCCCCGCTGGATAAGGATTTCCCGAATGTTCTCCTTGCGCATCTCCGACGTCTCGATCCCGAGCTTAGCCCTCAGGAAGTTGTGCAGCGCGCGCTCGAGGGCATTGTAGAACGATTCCTTGTCGCCCATGGATCTGCCCGCCTCAGACAAATATCTGCGCACCAGGCGCTGTGACTGTCGCGCCTTGTTCCCGGCGACATCGGCGTCGCTCGCGAGTTGCTTCTTCCTTACCAGCATCAAAAGCGGGATGCACAGCAACGGAAGCCCCACCAACGCATAGAACAGTCCCGAACCCAGGAAATCCTCGCTTTTTTGGGGAACGAGTGATGTATTGAGCTTGATGAACTTAAATTGGGCACGCGACGCAATGGGATTTTTGCCGGACGCTGCAGGCACGGCATCGGGTGTCGCGGCTCCCGGAGTGGCGACATCAGGTCCGTCCAGCACGTTGATCATGATCTCGGGCGCCGTGATCGTCCTGTATTTGCGCGCCGATGGATCGAAATACGTAAACGAAATGGGTTTTACGGGATACTTGCCCCGGAATTGCGGGATGATCGCATAGCTGTCGCTAACCCTCCCGGACATGCCGTTCAGGGTGGTCGAAACATTTTCCTTGTGGACCGGGTCGTACATTTCAAGCGCAGCGGGAACAACCGGCTTGGGCAGGCTAAAAAGTTTCAGATTGCCCGACCCGCTCACACTCACCACCAGGTCCAGCGATTCACCGTTCTTGAGTACCGTGCGGGAAGGCGTGACCTTGAAGTCGAATTTACCCACGGCGCCTGAGAAATCCACCGGTTTTCCGGCTTCGGGAAGCGGCTTGACGTTGATGGTCCGCGCCCCGGCCGATACGCGTTTGTTGTCCTGGATGGGGATCATCTGCCCAAAGATGGTGCGCCGGTTTGACGGCAATTCCACATCGATGTCCAACGAGAGCGGCTCAATTTCCAGTTTGCCCGATTTCTGCGGATAGAGCACAATTTTTTTCAGGACGATGTATCGGTATTTCTCACCATTGTACCTGCCTTCCTCCACCTGAAGCTGCTTGATGTCGATGTTCTGGCTCCAAAAATCATTGTACTTGGGCTTGTCAAGTTCGCGGAAATTGGTGATGCCGATGTTGTAATTGAAATACAATTTGTAAACGACGGTGATCGGCTCGTTGAGATACGGATCGGTTTTGGAAATATCGGCCACGAGATGGAGCGCATCCTCCGCGCTGACCGAGATGTCGTTGGGATCGCGGGGCTGTTCCACGGCCGCGGTAACGGTAACCTTGACGGGCGATGTCTTGTAAACCTGTCCGTTGATCTCAACCGATGCCTGCCTGATGGTGAGTTGTCCGCGCTGGGTGGGCAGCAGGAAATATGTGTATGTTTTGTTGAATGCCGTTTTGCCGTTGACCCAGGACTGGCTAACCTGTTGGCTTGGCCCTGCCACGACGCGAAACCCCTCAAAGGAAGGCGGCACGAAATTGTCGCCATCGGCATTCATCGTAAAGTCCACCCGAAGACGTTCGTTCATGGCCAGGCTCTGCTTGCTGGCGCGCGCCTCAAACTGCACCTGTGCCATGACGCTTTGGGCCAACAATAGCAAAATCACGGTAAATCTTAAAAGTCCCTTCATTACCAATCCTTTTCGTTTCGGCGGGGCTGCGCCTTCGCCTTTTTCTCATTGACTTTTCCCTGCACCTTTCTCTCTTCGTTGTTCACGGCATCGAGAAGGTTCTCCAATCGCTCTTTTGGCATTCCGCCAGGCTTGGGTTTCTCTTCGGGGCCTTCCGGGCCTTCCTTAGGCTCGGGCTTGTCCTTGCCCTGGTCATTTTTCTGGTCCTGGCCCTGGTCCTTGGGATCGTCCTTTTTTTCCTGTTTCTGGTCGTCCTTCTTTTCCTTGTTGTCCTTTTTATCCTTCTTCTTGTCTTTTTTGTCGTCCTTGGGCGGATTGTCCTTCAACATCTTTTTGGCCAGCGCATAATTGTATCGGGTTTCGTCATCCGACGGATTGTTCCGAAGCGCGTTCTTATAGGCCTCGACCGCTCCGCTGTAATCCTTCTCCTTCATCAGCACGTTCCCGAGATTGTGAAACGCCCGATGCTTCTCGTCACGGCCTTGTGCCGATTTGATGGCCTTCAAATACGAATTCCTCGCCTCCAAATGCTGGTTTTGGCGGTATATGGAGTTTCCCAGATTGTAACTTGCCGTAGCCGACGGATTCTTGAACTCCGCCACGCGGTACTGCGCCTCGGCATCAGCATATTCCTTGTTCGCGAATTTTTCGTTGGCCTTGGGAAGGATCTTGTCTTTCTCCTGGGCCCTGAGTCCGGCGACGGCCAAAAATATCAGTATGAGCTTCTTCATTTATCCCTTTCATTAAACAGGTTGAGCTTGCGGAGCCATTCGGTCTTGCGCTCCAGCAGGAACAGGTCGGCAAACAAAAGCAAGAGCGCAAACCCCAGGAACCACTGGAATTGCGAGTTGAAATCGGTGAATTCCTGCGATTCGAATTCGGTGCGTTCTATGTTTTCCAACGCCTTCTTGACATATTCGCCCACCTGCCTGGAATTTCCCCCGTAAAAGTAGCCGCCATCGGTCTTCTTGGCAATGGTCCGAAGGTTTTCTTCGTTGAGCCGGGTGATGACCACCTGACCGTTGCCGTCGCGCTTGAACTGGCCCACGTAACCATTTTCACGAAGCGGGATCGGTCCGCCCTTGGCAGTACCCAATCCAATCGTAATGATCTTGATACCGGCTTTCTTCGCCTGGTTGGCGGCATCCTCCGCACCGCTTTCGTGGTCCTCGCCGTCGGAGAGCATGATCAACAATTTATTGGTCTTGCTCCCTTTGTCAAAAAAGGTCTCCGAAAGCGTGATCGCTTCCCCCAGCGAAGTTCCCTGCGAGGAAACCATGTCGGTATTCATGCTTTGCAGGAACATCCGCGAAACCGCATAATCGGTCGTGATGGGCAATACCGGATAGGCGCCGGCCGCGTACGCGATGATCCCTATGCGGTCGCCCGAGAGCTCCGACACCACCTGAGAAACGGTCTGTTTGGCCTTTTCCAGCCTTGAAGGCGCCACGTCTTCGCAAAGCATGCTCTTGGAAACGTCCACCGCAAACACGATGTCGATTCCTTCGCGCTTGACGGTTTCGGTTTTGGTCCCGATTTTTGGATTGGCCAATGCCGTGACCAGGAAACCGATCGCGACCAGCATGAGAACCAACTTCAGGATGGGTTTAGTGGCAGACCGGTCCGGGGCCAACCGTCGCACGAGTGCCAGATCGCCAAATTCGCGCTGCTTTTTTCGCATCCAGATGTGGTTTGCGGCAAACAGGAGCGCCATCGGCAACAAAATGGCCAACACGTAAAAATATTCCGGTCTGTCAAACTGCACCATCAGATAAAACTTCTATAAACGGTTTGCCTCAATCCAAATTCTGCCAGCAAAAGCAACCCGGCCAGCCAAACCAGCGGGCGGTATTTTTCGTCGTAATCGTAAAACTTCAGCTCCTCGATCTCGGTCGTCTCGAGCTTGTTGATCTCGTTGTAAATGGACTGCAGGCGCTTGTTGCTCGTGGCCCTGAAATATTTCCCGCCCGTATTTGCCGCGATCTGCTTCATGAGTTTTTCGTCGATTTCAACCTGCATCATCCTGAAGAGGAACCCGCCCCCCGGCGCATAGGCATATGGGAATTCGGCCATGCCGTTGGTCCCGATGCCGATCGTATAGACCTTGATCCCGTACTCGCGCGCAATGTCCGATGCGGTTTCGGGCTCAATGAATCCCGAATTGTTAACGCCGTCGGTGAGCAGGATGATCACGCGGCTCTTGGCCTTGCTGTCCTTGAGACGGTTCACCGCTGTCGCCAAACCCATCCCGATTCCCGTGCCGTCCTGCAGGACATTGTCATACCGCACCGAATTCAGCGCCTCGAGCACCACCGACTTGTCACTGGTCACCGGAGTTTTGGTATAGGCCTCCGCGGCGTAAACCACGATTCCGATCCTGTCGTTTGGACGGCCTTCGACAAATTCCTTCGCGACCGATTTCAGGCCTTCCATCCGGTTGGGCTTTAGGTCCCGTGCCAGCATGCTCCCCGAAACGTCGATTGCCATTACGATGTCTATGCCGCGCGTCATCTTGGTCTGGCTCGATACGTCCACTGTGCGCGGGCGCGCCATGGCGACGATGATCGATGCGAGCGCCAGCAACCTCAGCGCAAAGAGCACCGGTTTTAATTTGGCCCAGATCGAGTTGTGCCTTGACATTGCACCTACCGTACTCATCCGTATCGGTGCCGAACCCTCACGCCCACGCCAAAACAGCCATGCGGCCGCAATTGGGACCAGTAGCAATAACCATAGCAAATGCGGGTGCATGAAAGTCACATCGGTCATTGGACAGGCCTTTTAAGTTCGACTGAATTCATGATGCGTTCGCGTACCTGCACGCCGTATTGGTCGCCATCGATGTGCGAGACCATGATTTGCTGCAGGCCATTGTCCTGTTTGAACAACAGGAGTTCATAATATAATTTCTTTGTGTCGCCCGAAGGGTCTTTCACCGTCATGGTGCCGTATGCCTTGTGGCCGGAAATGCCTTCGCGCGTCTCATATTTTTCCTCCTTGACCAGGATGTTCTGTGCGCCGCGGCTCTCCATCGTCTTGAGGATTCCCTCGACTGCCTTTTCAAGCGAGATGTCCACCTGGTCCTTGTAGGTGTTTGTCGATACGATCACGTAAAAGTTATCGATCATCGATCCATAACTAAACATTTGCAGATCTTTTAACATTGCCATCGCATCCTTGGGAAGCGCGGTCTCGGGCCGGACGCGTTTGAGAACACGCGGCGTCTCGGCTATCACAGGTGGATTGCCATACTCACTGCGAACCCATTCGCCCTCAGCCAATTCCTTGAGCGGATGCCCAATGATGTTGTCCTTGAGGTAATTGAATCCTCGCGTGGCCGCAAAGTATCCCCCGATGCTGATCAGCAGGAAAACCGCGATGCCCGAATACAGCAGGATTT
>SXQR01000292.1 GCA_005792865.1 Flavobacterium sp.
AGTTATCCTGGACCTTTCCAATCCACGGAAATACACTTATCAATTGATCCAATTGTAATAATTCTCAAAGGGCTTTCCATTATCGGGAAGCCCTTCTTTTCCTTAACAGCTATGAAAAAACTTAACTTCCTTACCTGGTTTGCCTGCCTCTTCACCATGACGGCATTTTCCCAGGTTACCATCACACCATCGGTTTTTGACGTCAACCAGTCAATTACCATCACGGTGTCTTTTGCAAATGCCACCTGTAACCAGATGGGCGCGAACCCCGCAAAAGTGTACATGCACGCGGGAATCGGAGACGATACCAATGCATTCGGATTCTCGGTTGTGGGCAACTGGGGGCAGGATGACGGTGTCGGACTGATGACAAACAACGGCAACGGGACATGGAGCATTACCCTGACCCCGAGCGTTTATTTCAACCTTGACGCCACCGAGCAGGCCAACGCCACTAAACTGGGAATGGTCTTCCGCAATGCCAATGGTTCACAAACCCTGAAATTACCGCCGTCATGCGGCGACTTCATATTCAACGTGGGAACGTTCCAGGTAACGCTGAATGCGCCGGCGAACAATTCCACGACTATTTTGAGTCCGGGCGGAAGCCTTAACGTAGCCGCTACCAACACAAATGGCAATGCAGCCTATACGCTTTTTGCCAACGGTGTTGCGATCAACAGCAACCCGTCAACTTCAAACTATTCGTTCACGCACACCAACATCACTTCCAACCAGACCTACACGTTGCAGATCGTGCAGGGCGCTTCGACCATCACCCGCAAGTTCAACGCGGTGGTAAACCCGGGCGTCATTTCGCAGGCCCTTCCGGCGGGAGTTGAGGAAGGGATCAATTACAACGCTTCGGATGCGACCAAGGCAACACTGGTACTCGATGCACCGGGAAAGGACTTCGTTTATGTTGCCGGTTCGTTCAACAACTGGCAGCCGGGCGCGAACTATGCAATGCGCAAGGATCCCGCGACCGGGAAATTCTGGTTGGAACTTACCGGACTTACTCCCGGAGGGGACAATACCTATCAGTACTGGGTAGTGGATACGACGCCGACGACCAATTCGCCCGCGATGGTCAAGACCGCCGATCCGTATTCGACGTTGGTGCTTTCACCCTTTGACGATCCATGGATTCCGGCCACCACTTATCCGAACCTTCCCGCTTACCCGGCAGGGCAGGAGCGCGAGGTGACGTACTTCAAGACAGGACAGACTCCGTACAACTGGCAGGTGACCAATTTCACGAAGCCCAAGAAGGAAGACCTCGTGGTTTATGAGGTGCTCATCCGCGATTTTGACGCAGACCGCAATTACCAGGACCTGATTGACCGCATCGATTACTTCCGCAACCTGAACATCAACGCTATCCAGCTGATGCCGGTCATGGAGTTTGAAGGGAATGAGAGCTGGGGTTACAATACAGCTTACCACATGGCACTCGACAAATTTTATGGAACCGAAGACAAGTTCCGCGAGTTCGTGGACGTTTGCCACCAGAATGGCATCGCCGTGATCCTTGACGTAGCGCTCAACCATGCCTTTGGCCGCAACCCGATGGTGCGCATGTGGATGAAGGACGCCGATGGTGACGGATGGGGAGACCCCGCCGCAGACAACCCTTATTTCAATGAGTTTGCGACGCACTCCTACAGCGTCGGATCGGATTTCAACCACCAGCAGGAGCGCACTCAAAATTACGTGAAGCGCGTCGTCAAACACTGGATCCAGGAATTCAAGATAGACGGATTCCGATGGGACCTTACCAAAGGTTTTACGCAGAATTGCATCGGCAGCGAATCGTGCACCAACCAATACCAGCAAGACCGTGTGGATGTTCTTAAGGAATATGCCGACTACTCGTGGAGCCTCGACCCGACACATTATGTCATTTTCGAGCACTTGGGTGCCGACAACGAGGAGCAGCAATGGGCAAATTACCGAATCAATGAAACCCCGAGCAAGGGCGTCATGATGTGGGGCGAGATGACCTACGCCTACAGCCAACTCATCATGGGCTATTCTACCGGCGCCGATATCACCCGGATGGGGCACACGGCACACGGATTCCAGGCCAAACGCCTTTTGGGCTACCCGGAGAGTCATGACAAGGAGCGCCTGATGTACAGCGCGATGACTTATGGAAACAGCGCGGGCACAACGCCCCTCAACAACCTGAACAACGCGCTCGCCAGGATGCCCGCCATCGGTGCCACCAGCCTGCTCGTACCGGGTCCAAAAATGATCTGGCATTTTGCCGAACTCGGCATGCAGCAATCCATCTATACCTGTTCAAACGGGACCGTAAACACGGAAGCCGACATCGTCCCCGGTGATTGTAAGCTCGATACTAAACCGCAGCCGCAGTGGGTTAACAACTGGCCGGCCGTCGCGCAACGAGCACAGATCTACAACGATTGGGCGAAGATGATCGACATGAAGGTCAGCGAGCCGGTTTTTGAGGGAAGCTATGCCATTTCACCGGACGGCAACAACATCCGCCAACGGGTTTACGTTTGGGATGACGCCTTGCCGGCTTCGCAGCTCAAGAACGTCGTGGTCCTGGCCAACTTCTCGGTTGCACCGCAAAACATCAACCCCAATTTCCCTTATGCGGGAACCTGGTACAATTTGATGGACAACACGCCAATTTCCATTACGGCGGCGACGCAATCAACGCCGATCAACATTCCGGCAGGCGGGTACCGCATCTTCGGGAACCAATTGGCCAGCCTCAACACAGACCAGTTTGAGATTGGCGATCACGTATCGCTATTCCCGAACCCTTCCACCGGATTCTTCACCATCAACACCATCACGACCAAGGTCCAGGTATTTTCGATTACGGGCAGGCTGGTCAAATCTTTTGACACCCTCAGTGACGAGGGCCAGCCTTTTGACGTCTCGAACCTGACTCCGGGTGTTTACCTGGTGCGCGCCACAGATGTCAACGGTCGCGAAAAGACCATGAAGATGATCAGGCAATAGAGTTAGTTTAATTAAGTTGGAAAGGGTTGTCGCAAGGCAGCCCTTTTTTTATGGTTTTGGGCGTGCCGGCGCAACCGGGATACGACATCGCCGGAACATCGCTCGCGCCGTCGCGCTGTCCGCTGTGTCTTTTTTTGGCTTCGCCCGCAAAAAAGTACGCCGCTGCCATCGCTCACGCGGGCCAATTCAAAACTTTTATGGATTTCGCCGAAAAAGAAATTCACCTAAATTTTTCCCCCACCCGCCGCCCACAATTTCGGCATTTGGCACCTCGGTAAATTACGGCAAAGCCATCAAAGGTGCCATGCCCGCAGGCACGGGCGCAGGGAAGGGAAAAAATTGGCTGGGGCATATGCGGCTCATTCGGGACTGCCGACACGCGGGTCAAATTAAGTCCTGTAACAACGTAAAAAACCTGACATTTTGCCCCCACCCGCCGCCCACAATTTCGGCATTTGGCGTCTCGGTTAATTACGGCAAAACCATTAAAAGGGCTCTTTCCCGCCCGGGAAACCTGTAGGTCGGGCGCTGTGATGAAGCCTCGACATTTATTGATTAAATCAACTCCTGCGCCGGCAGTTCCGGTCAAATTACAGCACGATCTCCTTGAGCCCTGCCGCCACGCTCCTCCACAAAAGGTTGAAGAAAGATTTGTCCTTGAGCCGTTCCACCTTCACCTCGGTGGAATTGACCTTTTCCTTGGTGTCGTTCTTGACAAAAAGGTTGGCGATAGCGGTGAGAAGCTTGTTCTTTTTCTTGCGGTCCTTCTTCTTGTAGATCTTCACCTTGAGATCGTCATAATTGACCGCGAATTCGCCCCATGCCCCGTTTGCATTGCCGGTGAAGTCAAAATAGACCTCGTCAAGTTCACCGCTCACGTCGGCATTGATGTAGGGCTTCGTGAAAACGGACATCCTGCCTGCCGGGAAATTCAGGATGCTTCCCCTGATCCGGAATCCGTCCGATTTGTCCATGGGGTTGAATCGCCAGTTGGTTTTCATCTTTGCCGCGCCCATGAAACGGCAATTGACGTCGATGTTGACGTCGGGCATTTTGTTTCGGCCAAAGGTGCTCGCAACCCCGCGCGCGGTCATATAGAATTGCGTGAAGTACACCTTGCCCGCGCCGTGGTCAAAGTCAAGTTCTTCCTCATACTCGATTCGCGAGTTTTTCATCTGCAAAGTATTGACCTTGAGCTCAAAAGGTATTTCCCGGAGCAGTTCGCCGTAAAGTTTCTTTCTTTCGGGATCGTCCGGTGCCATCTTGCCGCGATAGATGTTGGCGTTCACGCGGTCCAGGATCAGGGATTTGGCACGGGCATAAAAGCCCTCGTTCTCATAAAAGCCCCATTGCAGGCTGTCGGCGACAAGAGACCGCATATTGATGGTAAACAAATCCTTTTCCTCTGGAATTGCGGCGATGAAGGCGCGACGTCCCATCAATGGCAACAACTTCACATCCCTGATTTCGAGTTTATGCGGCATCAGGGCAAACCGCCTTCCACGAACTTCATAGAACCGGTTGATGCGATATGATATGGCACGGCAGTCGGTTCGATAACTCTTGTACTCGATGGGAATGATATTCTTAAGTGTATTGGGGCTTACCAAGATGCCTTCGACCTGCATGGATACACTGTCGGCCACCATGGTGCTGATGCCCCCGCGATAGAGTTTCAGGTCTCCCTCATGCATGTAAAAATCGCGAACGTAGATGATCTGGTCCAGTTTGGCCATCGTCTTGCGCGCCTCATCGCGTGCCGGGCTTACGGGTTGGAAGAGCGTCGCCTGCGGTTTGGTCACGATGAGCGCACCGGCCTTGATACGGTTTTCGCGGATGAGGTCCCAATAGGAAAAATCCTTGATCTCCACCGAGGGCACCTTGGCAAACAGTCCCAGCTTTTCCTCCCCGGCCGAAAGCGCCTTTCTGGGGATCACGACAATGTCACGGGCAATGATGCTTTGGTTGAGCAATGACACCGAAACATCGCCATAGGTAACCTGGTAGGCCGAATTGTTGTTCTCGTTGATGATCTGCGGCAGCCGGTGCTTGATCCAAAGATTCAGCCCCACAGTCAGCGCGATGATGAGGACAAAGAGCGAGGCAATCACGATTATGAGCCGGGTGTAGCGTTTCATGGGCAAGGCGTCTGATATAAATATACCGGAATTCGGCCAATTATCCCGCGCATTATGAAAATGCTAAGATTCGTTGTGGCGATCGAATTGGGTATATTTGCAAAAATTTTCGGCTATGAAAGCATTGTTGATTTTCCTGTTTGCGGCACTTTCCGTTTCGGCACAAAAAGACCCCGTGACCAAAACGATGCTTGTAAAGACTTCGATTTACTGCGATCATTGCGTCCAGTGCGAAACGTGCGGCGATCATTTCAACAAAAAATTGCTTCGGCATAAAGGCATCCAGATGGTGACGCTGGACGCCCATGCCATGACCATCAAGGTGGTTTACAATTCGAGGAAAACAAATGAAGACGAGATCCGCCGGGCCATCAGCACACTGGGCTACGATGCAGATGCCGTCAAGGCAGACCCTGCAGGCTACGCCGCGCTCGACGGATGCTGTAAGAAAGAATAGGCGTGCGGAACATCTCGCTTGACATCCTCAAACTGGTGCTGTCGTTCTTTGTGATCGGCCTGCACTGTTCGTTTTATAAAGATTACGACCGGGATGTCGCGCATATGCTCAACAACGGCCTTTTCAGGATCGGGGTGCCCCTGTTCCTCATCATCAACGGATACTTCTTTTACTCGGTAAGGACAAAGGACCAGTTTGCAAAATGGCTCAAGCGCCTTTTTTTGCTTTACCTTTTCTGGATGGTGGCCTATATCCCGGTTTGGCAGCCCAAACCCGATGCGCTCACGCTGTTCAATATTTTCAATGGGTATTTCCACCTCTGGTACATTGCCAACCTTTTGTATGCAGCGATTTGTTTCTGGTACCTGAAAAGATTTAATCGGCAAGTCCAGGATGCCGTGATCGTCCTGTTGTTTGCATTGGGCCTTGCCATACAGTATGTGGGAAATTACATCCTTACCGACGATACAACCTTTATTGGGAACCTGCTTGATTTCACCCCGCTCTACAGGAATTTCCTGTTCATGTGCCTGCCGCTTTTCTACCTGGGCTATATGATCAATGAGAGAAAGATTGCTTTTTCAAATCTCGCACTGGCCGGGGCGTTGGTCCTCCTGCTGGCCGAAATCTGGCTTAACATGCGGTTCGCTGGCCGAGAAAGCTTTGACATCTTGCTGTCGCTGGTGGTATTTTGCCCGGTTGTCTTTGTGAAAGTAAGGGATTTGGACATCCCATCGGGAAGCAGGTATGTAAGCCTTTTGTCGTCTTCCATATTCCTTACCCATCCCCTTATCATGTATTTCCTGCAGCAACACCTTGGACTCAGCAAGACGCCGTTGACCTTGCTGACCATCGGCGGAAGCCTATTGCTTTCCCTGCTCGTCATCCCCATCAGCAGGAAACTGAAGTTCATCCTCTAGCAAAAAAGATCCGCGTTCATCATGATTGCGGATTTGCATCTAACCTTACCTTCTGATAAAAAAAAGAGGCCAACAATGGGCCTCTCATCATTTATCAATATTGGTAAATCAATCAATTGGCAAAAGCACCGCATCGATTACATGTATGATGCCGTTTGAAGCCGAAATATTGGCTGTGGTGATGTTCGCCGTATTCCCGATGGCATTGATCGACGCGCTTGGCGTGACTGAAAATGAACTGCCCAAAAGCGTGTTAATGGTCCGGGTATTGTTTTTTGGCACCACGCTGTTTGCGGCCCGCCTGCCTTCCACGACATGATACAGCAAGACATCCCTTACCAGTGGGGCTGGCAGTTCGGTCACGTCCGTTACATTCAGTGCGGCGTAAAGATTCTGGAATGCGAGGTCTGTCGGGGCGAATACCGTGTATTGATCGGTTCCATTGGAAAAGAGATCGACAAGGCCGGTATCCAGTTCAGAGTCCACGTAAACCAAAGCCTCGACCAGTTCATTAAAACCTGCATTGACCGCAATTCCTGCAATGGGGGTGTTTCCCGGAGCGGGAGACCTGTTTACGGCATCAAATGTTTCCTTGATGTTAAGAGCGGCTGACCGGTTTTGGTCGGCGGCTGAATCATCAGTTGAGCAGGAGCTGAAACCCCAAAAAAATACGGTGGCCAAAAGAGACCCTTTGAGCGCGGCGCCCAAATTTAAGCGATTGATCTTCATGGTAATGAATTTTAAAGGTTATACTGATTTAATTTAATACTACATGAACAATCACAACAACGGGAAAAAATGTATAATGATTATGACTCAAAGTTAAACAAAATTATAGGTTTGCAGGATGTTGAGCACTTAATTAACGGTCGTTTCATTTCGATAATAATCTGTATGACAGGCATTAGCGTCACATTCCAGTGTTTGCTTTAATATTTTAAATGGGAAAGGGGTGCAGATGTCGTAAGGCTTCGCTAAACAAAATTTGGGAAACCATTGGCTGAATA
>SXQR01000293.1 GCA_005792865.1 Flavobacterium sp.
AAGCCCGTCTCAAAAGAGGCGGGCTTTTTGTCGTTTATGGGGCGTGCCGGCGCCGGGATTTATTATAAATTAAATATTATAAATTATGAATGAGGGCAGAAAGGATGCCGGTTGTCGCCGTCACGTCATTAACTATTTATTTCACTTGCTTCCCACTATAGTGTTTGCCCGGATCCATCGGCCTATGGCTGCCTCAAGCGCTCACACGGGTCGCTGAAGGAAATCAAGGTTGTGCCGCGGCTTTCCTGGCCTCAATGAATTTTCCAAGCAGTTTACCGTATTTGGATGCCTTCACTTTTGGCGAGAGCGACTCATTGATCGTGTCCAAATATTTAAGTGAGGTGTCGCTGATCTCTGTGAGCGCAATGTAGGGTGCTACTTCCCTGTCGCGGTTGTTGAGGGCGAAATTGATCGCGTGCAGGTATTTCTTTTTGAGGATGGCTTCGGCTTTCGCGTCGAGCGAAGGCAAATCGGTTTGCTTTTTCGCGATGGCCGCTTTGAGTTCCTGCTCGGTCAGTGCCAGTTCCTGTTCGGTGAACCGGTTTTTGACTTTGGTGTATTCCTCATAGAGCGCATGGTTTTTTGATCCGGTGATTTTCGCATCTGCAAAAAAGTGTGCCAGCGTCGTCTCGATGGTCATCTTTCCGGGTTCGGCAAAAAAGGGAAGCCGGTCATCCATGCTCGCCGTCACGCCACGGTCAAGTTCCAGATAGAACATTTCGGGCGAATCGATATCCATCCCGGTCTTGAATGAAGAATCCCCGCTGATCACGATCGTATCCACTGCCACCAATGCCGTATCCTGCATCTTGCGGATAAACAGCTTGCCGTCCCTGAGGCCTTTTACATTTCCGGAAATCACAAGGTTGCCGGCGGGTTCGGCCTCTTTTGCGCACGAGGCCACGAGGATAACGGCTGCGGCCAGAATAAATCCTTTCATAAAATTAATTTGCCGCAAAGAAACAAAAATCCCCGGACGTGCCGGGGATAGTCATCAGCCTTTCAACCAGGCGTTCTTTAATTTTTCTTTGGCCGGATCGGTCGCCTTGAGGCCTTCGGTTTCCTGGTATTCCAGGATGACCTTGCCTTTGAGCTCGACTTGCTTTCCATCGCGGTCAACGACAAAGTTGGCCTCGCTGCCTTCCTTCCATTCCTGGGCGCCCATGACCAATTCGTAAACATTGTCAAGAGTATAGGCTTTTCCATTCACCGACTTGATCACGTCGCCGCCGCGAACACCAACGTTCTTGAGGAAAGCGTTCAGTTCCATGCCGGTCGGGATCATGATGTCCTTGGTGCCCGGCTTGATGGTAATGAACGGGGTCTGGCCGGCCACGAACGGATTCGCCGGAATCTTGATCTTTGCCTTTGTCACGCCCATTTTCTCAAAAAACCTGTCGTACGGAATCGGGTTCGGTCCCGCAACATACGTATTGAGGAATTCGCCCACCTCGGGATAGGTCTGCAAAACGATGCGGCCAAAAAGCTCTTCATCGTCAAACGGCCTGTTTGGCCCGTAAAGATGCGTGAGGTCCTGCATCAGGTCGAGCACGCCCTTTTCGCCACCGCTCTTCTCGCGGATCAGGATGTCCAGGCACATCCCGATCAGAGCGCCTTTCTCATATACGTTGAGGTATTGCGATTTATAGGGTTCGGTGAGGACATTGGCGCTCATCTCGGTGAAAGGCATCGTGTCATTCATCGAGTTGGCATTGGCAATCTTGGCGCTCATGCGCTTGTAAAAGTCGTCTTCGGTGATCAGGCCCTGGTTCACCTGGAAGAGGTTGGCGAAGTATTCCGTGACGCCCTCATACATCCAAAGGTGTTTGGACATCTTGGGCTGGTTGAAGTCAAAATAATGGATTTCCTTGGAGTGTACGCCAAGCGGCGTGACGATGTGGAAAAATTCGTGCGAAACCACGTCGATCAGGCTGCTTGCGAGCGCCTCACGCGGCATCATCTCCGGGAAAAGGACGGTCGTGGAGGTATTGTGCTCAAGGGCGCCGAATCCCTTTGCATCGTCTTTCTGCATGTTGGAGAGGTACAAAAGGACCGTGTATTTTCGGTTATTGTTGATTGGGCCCAGGAATTTCTTTTGTGCGCGCATCATTTTTTCGAGATCGGGCGTAATGTCGGCAGCCTTGACCTTTCCTGTGGGAGAATAGACACTGATCAGGATCGTCATGTCGTCCACGGTAAAGGTGGTATAATCAGGCTTGGCGTACATGATGGGATTGTCCACGAGTTCGGCGTAACGCGCGGCCTGGAATACATCACGTGAATCCGACGGGTCGGCATCGGCAAGCGAAGTTGCGCCCCACAAACTGGCAGGATGGGCAATGTCGATCTTGTAGGCCAAATCTTTCATGTCGGCAAAATACCCGACAAACCCATGCATGTTCAGCATGAAATTTTCGCCCGCCAAAATATTGATCCCGGCCGGGGAGAAAATGTCGTGCGTGCCTTCGACGTCATAGGTATCGTTTACCTTATAGGAAATCTTTGCCAGGTTTTTCGCTCCCAGGATCTGCCAGGAATTCTTGTCGAGTTTCTCCACCTTCAGTTCTTTTCCCTTTTTGTCCAGGGCGCGGAAATCGTCGATGAACTTGCCGTAATCGTCTTCGGAATAGGTCCCCGGAATGATTTTGGGGATGTGGTAGGTAATCTTGTCCGATGTGATCTTTGGCGCATTGACCGTCACCGATACCTTATC
Source organism: Flavobacterium sp. (assembly GCA_005792865.1). Classification (GTDB taxonomy): domain Bacteria; phylum Bacteroidota; class Bacteroidia; order Flavobacteriales; family Flavobacteriaceae; genus Flavobacterium. Next base: position 2,714 of record SXQR01000293.1, read on the forward strand.
GTCAGCCACATTGACCAGGTCCATGGTAACAAGGATTTCACCCGTTTGTGCAGTGGCGGCGAGGGCAAGCAGCAATGAAAGGCCCGAGAATAATTTTTTCATGTCAGTTTTTTTCGTTGGTTGGAATAATGAATTAAAAGTTACACTTTTTCCTTGACAAAGGCCACAATGGCTTCTACCAGCGCGGGTGAAACGGGCAGTTGCGGATCGGAAAAGGAGGATTGATTCTCCGCATCGCCACCAGATATTTCCTTAAGCACATGGTTCATGTTTGTGATTATGGAGATTTCCGCATCGGGTTTGGCTTTCTTGAGCAGCTGCGCCTCCGATTCGGCAACCTGCAGGTCCTTGGTCCCGTTGACGATCAGGACCGGAATCTGCAACCGGGAGATGATCTTGGAGGGATCGTGCCGGATCCAAGAAATCATGTACGGCTGAACACTTTCGCGAAAAAGCATTTCCAGGAACGGTTCGTTTATAAGTTTGAATGTTTGTCCGCTTTTTAACGAGTCCAGGTACCTGCGCGTGTCCGGAGCTTTGGCAGGATTGATTTTGGCAACTTGTTCATAAATTACCTCGTCGGCCGGCCGCCCGGCACCTGCGATAGAGATAAAGCCATCCGCCAGTCCCGGTGCAGCGGACATCCCTACCTGAGAACCTTCAGAATGGCCCGCAACGACGATTTTGTGAAACCTCTTTTCCTTTTTAAAGTACGCCAACACGTCCTTCGCATCGGCAATGCCGTCTTCGAAACGCATTGTTTTCTCATCGGCGGTTCCCGCGGCCATCTGCGCGAAAAGGCGTTTGTCGTAAGAATAGACCGCAATGCCACGTGCCGCGAGCTGTTGTGACAAGTAACGCAGGCTATTGTTGTGCACGCCCACCTGATTGCCGCTGCGGTTG
>SXQR01000294.1 GCA_005792865.1 Flavobacterium sp.
ACTCCAATTCATCTGCCTCTTTAGCTGAAATTTTAAATTTATGGATAAAATCGGCGCGACTTTCTGCGTTTTGAGCTTCTCGAATATTGGCTCCAATTGATGTTCCACACCGAAATATTTGTGATGCCATTTCAAACTTTTTGAGTGACAGTAATTGCTCTGAATATTGTATTACATGGAGTGCAAGTCCAAATGTAATTTTAAGTATTTTATTTTTGGAGTCATCTCTTCTAAGTTTCATGTAGCCAAAATAGAAATGTCATTTAGGGAAGCGTTGAGGATTTACCGCAATTGTCAAATTTCCTAATTTCCTAATTTCCTCATCGGGGCATTCACTTATCTTAATTTTCGCATTTTCAAATTGACTCAGTCCTCCGCACTGTCCGCTGCTCAATCCTCTTCTCAAACTTCTCTCCCTTGAAAATGCGCTGGACCATGATGCCGGGAATGTGGATCTGGTTGGGATCAAGAGTGCCGACGGGAAGGAGTTCCTCGACTTCGGCGATGGTGATCCTGGCGGCGCCGGCCATGGGCGCGTTGAAATTGCGCGCGGTTCCCTTAAAGATCAGATTTCCTGCCTCGTCGCCTTTCCAGGCCTTGACAATCGAAAAGTCGGCTTTGTAGGCGTGCTCCAGGATGTGCATCTTGCCGTTGAACTCGCGTGATTCTTTGCCTTCGGCGACTTCGGTGCCGTAACCCGCCGGCGTGTAAAAGGCGGGAATGCCGGCCTGGGCGGCGCGGCATTTCTCGGCGAGCGTGCCTTGTGGCGTAAGTTCGACGTCGAGTTCGCCCGAGAGCATCTGCCGCTCGAACTCGGCGTTTTCGCCCACATAGGACGAAATCATTTTCTTGATCTGCTTCTTCTGGAGCAGCAGGCCGAGGCCGAAATCATCGACGCCCGCATTGTTTGAAATACAAGTGAGGCCCGACACGTTCATATTGACCAGTTGGGCGATGCTGTTCTCCGGGATTCCGCAGAGGCCGAAACCGCCCAGCATGATGGTCATGCCGTCCTTGATGCCCTCAAGCGCCTCGCTTACCGAATTGACTTTCTTATTGATCATATTGTGGCAATTGCTCAGTTTTGTTGTAAGACCCTAGCCCGGATGGCAGCGGCAGCCTTTTGCATTGAAGACCTCAAAGGTTTTCCAAAACCTTTGAGGTCTGGCAAAAGCTACAGCGAACAGCCGGAATCAGCTCCAAAAAAATTATAGCTCGAATTCCTCGGTACTCTGTTCGACCTCTGTTGAATCCACGACCTTTGGCGGCGCCCAGCAGTCCACTTTGATGGACAGGTTGGCCGGACGTTCAAAATCGGCTTTGGAGATGTCGAGATCGGGATCGGCGTAACATTTTTTCATCAGGATACCCCAGATGGGAAGCGCTGCGGTCGCGCCCTGGCCATATGTGATGCTCTTGAAGCGGGCTGAGCGGTCTTCATTGCCCACCCAGACGCCTGTGGCCAGGTTGGGAACCATGCCCACGAACCAACCGTCGGACTGGTTTTGGGAAGTACCGGTCTTGCCCGCGATGGGATTGGTAAAGACGTATGGATAGCCGGTCACGCGGTTGTAGCCGTGGCCGCCGCCGGAGGTCCTGAGACGGGCGCCGCTTCCACTTTCAGTCACGCCCTGGAGCAGCTTGATGACCGCAAAGGCGATGTCGCGGTTGAGCACATCGTGCGATTCCGGCACCGGTTCATAGATCACGACGCCATTCTTGTCTTCGATCCGGGTGATGAACTGCGGCTTGACATATATGCCCTGATTGGCAAAGGTCGAATAGGCCGCGACCATGTCCATGACCGTGATCTCCACGGCGCCCAGCGCGATGGACGGCTGTTCCGGAATTTCAGAATTCACGCCGAGTTTTCGCGTCAGGTCCACGACGGCTTTTGGCCCGACCTTGTCGATGAGCTTGGCCGAGACCGTATTGATGGAGAGGGCCAGCGCGCGTTTAAGCGTGACCATGCCGCGATATTCGTGGTCGGAGTTGTTGGGCGTCCAGGTTTCGGTTACGTTGTGGCGGCCTTTTGGAATGGTGTACGGGGCGTCGATGATGGAATCACACGGCGACATGTTGAGTTGCTCGATGGCGGCCGCATACACAAACGGTTTAAAGGTCGAACCCACCTGGCGCGCGCCCTGGCCCACGTGATCGTATTGGAAATATTTGTAGTTGATCCCGCCGACCCAGGCCTTTACGTGCCCCGTTGCAGGTTCCATGGACATCACGCCGGTTTGAAGGAAGCTCTTGTAATAACGGATCGAATCGCGCGGGGTCATGACCGTATCGCGTTCACCCTTCCAGGTAAAGACGGTCATGTTGGTCTTGATGTCGAAGGATTTGATGATCTCGTCCTCGCTCTTGTCCTGCGCTTCCATTTGCCTCCAGCGCTCGGAACTCTTCATCGCCTGCATCATGATCTTTTTGGTCTCGTCATCGGAGATGCGCACGAAAGGGCGGTTCTTGTTGTCCTTTTGCTGGAAGTCAAATTCTTTTTGCAGGTTCGGGAGGTGTTGGTAAACAGCCTCCTCGGCATATTGCTGAATGCGCGAGTCGATGGTCGTGTAAATCTTGAGCCCATCCTTGTAGATGTCGTATTCCGAACCGTCCGCCTTGGGATTGTCCTTGGACCACTTTTTCATGTAATCGCGCAGGTATTCGCGGAAATAGGTCGCCGTTCCCTCGTTATGGCTTTCAGGCTGGAACCGAAGCACGAGCGGCTTATTTTGGTAAGCTGTCTTTTGCTGTTCGGTGAGGAAACCATTGCGGTGCATTTGTTTGAGCACGAGGTTCCGACGGTTGAGCGTACGTTCGGGCCTGCGGATAGGGTTGAACAGGGACGGATTGTTGAGCATTCCCACGAGCATCGCCGATTCATCGACGGTAAGGTCGCGCGGCTCTTTTCCAAAGTAAACCTTTGCAGCAGACCGGATGCCGACCGCCGTATTGACAAAATCGGCCTTGTTGAGGTACATCGCGATGATCTCGTTCTTGGTATACTGGCGTTCAAGCCTTGTGGCGATGATCCACTCCTTGGCTTTTTGCACGATCCTGAAGAGGAAAAAACGCGAGCCTTCACCGTGGAAGAGGAGTTTGGCGAGCTGTTGCGTGATGGTCGAAGCACCGCCGCGTGTTCCCAGGCTTACCGCTGCGGTCGTAGTCCGGCGGAAATCGATGCCCGAGTGCTGGTAGAACCGCTCGTCTTCGGTTGCGATCAGGGCATCGACCAGATGTTTCGGCAGGTCCGAATACTTGATGGGCGTCCTGTTTTCATTGTAAAATTTCCCGATGGTGACCCCGTCCGACGATATGACCTCGGTGGCGAGATTGGAGTCGGGATTTTCGAGGTCTTCAAAGGAAGGCATCGAACCCAGCAGCCCGAACGACGCGAGCAGGAAGAAGAGCAGCACCCCGCCAAGGCTGTAGAAGAAAATCTTCCAAAATTTGTTTTTGTAGTACGCGATATCGCGCTGTGTCGCTTTTTTGGTCGCCATGTTATTGTGCGTATTCTATTCTGAAGCCGACTTCCGAAATTCCCTTGAGTTCAGGAACGCCCTGTACTTTCCCGGTTTCGCGAACGGCATGTTTGATGTGAACTTTATATTGTCCCTTTTTGAAACGGACCTTCTCTTTGTAGAACAGTTTGCTTTCCTTGATATCCGAAAACCCGTCGCCAAGCAATCTGCCTTCCTCATCTGCCATCACATATTCCAGCGTATCGACTTTTGAAAGCCGTCCGGGATGGTCCATCTGCACGATTAGAAAGAGGTTGCTGTACGGATAGGCATCGTTGCTGCGCACGTTCACGAACAAATTATAAGCCTTGGTCGTGTCCACCTGCGGCAGATCGAAGGTCGCGATCGTGTCCTTGTGCCACGCGCTACCCACCGACTTATATTCGTCAAAGACGCGCTCCTTGTCGCAAGAGGCAAGCAAAACTGCCAAAACGGCCGCGAGGAAAATGTTATTGCTTCGGCTCATTTGGATTTCCGGGTTTGTTTCCGGGACGGTTGTCGCGTCGGCGCTGGTTTTGAGGCCTGTCTCCCCGCGGCCTGTCCCCCTGTGGCCTTTCGCCTTGCGGCTTGACGTTTCTATCGCCCTGCGGACGTTCGCCGGTGCGTTCGCCCTGGGGCCTGTCCGGACGCCTTTCGCCCTGTGGCCTTGCCGGTTGATTGGGTTTGGGTCGGCGGTCTCCCTGCGGCCTGTCGCCCTGCGGACGGCCTTCAACGGCTACCTTTTCGCCATCGCGCTCGCCCGGCTTTTTCTTGCGGTTTCGGCCCGGTTTCTTGCGCTTGGGCTGGTCAAATCGCGTGATGCTTTCCTGGCCCATCGCATTGTTGAAATCGGCACGTGGCTCAACCTCGGCCTCGATCACGTAGTCTTCCAGCGATGAAACCTTGCGTTTTTCCTTGTTCTCGGCAATGATTTCACGCACCTGGTCGATTTTGAGCGTATGCCAATTTGCAAAATTATCGGTATAGGCAAACCACATCAATCCCTTGAAAATATCCTGTTTTTGGCAGACGGCGATGCCTTTTTCGGTCACCAGCTTGGTTTCCGGGTCCGGGAAGTCGCGAAGCGCGTCCATGTAGGTGTCGAGCTCGTAATTGAGGCAACACTTGAGTTTTCCGCACTGACCGGCCAATTTTTGCGGATTGAGGGACAATTGCTGGTAACGTGCCGCGGAGGTGTTGACGCTCCTGAAATCGGTCAGCCAGGTTGAACAGCAGAGCTCGCGACCGCAAGACCCGATGCCGCCCAAACGCGATGCTTCCTGCCTGAATCCCACCTGTTTCATTTCAATCCGCGTAGAAAATTCACGTGCGAATTCCTTGATCAGCTGGCGAAAGTCGATCCGGTCGTTGGCGGTATAATAGAAAGTGGCCTTAGAGCCGTCTCCCTGGAATTCGATGTCGGAGATCTTCATCTCGAGCCTGAGTCCGATCGCGATTTCGCGGGCCCGGACCTTCATCGCCTCTTCGCGGTTGCGGGCCGTGGACCAGATGTCAATGTCCTTTTGCGATGCCTTGCGGTATATCTTCAAGATGTCGCCGGCCTTGTGGTTGACCCCCTTCTTTTTCATCTGGATTTTGACGAGTTCGCCCGTAAGGGTGACGATCCCCACGTCGTGTCCCGGTGAAGCCTCGGTGGCCACGATGTCGCCAATGCTGAGCGGCAGGTTTTCGGTATTGCGAAAGAATTCCTTTCGGCCGTTCTTGAACCGAATCTCGACACAGTCAAAAGGCGTCTCGCCATTGGGAAGGCTCATGTTGGAGAGCCAGTCAAAAACCGTGAGTTTGTTGCAACTGTCGGTTCCGCAGTTGCCTTTATTTCCGCAACCTGCCGGCGCGCCACCACTAGCGGTTGAACAACTTGTACATGCCATGATATATGGAGTGCCGATATCGGCTTAAGTTCTTAAAAACGTTTTGCGCGTAAAGATAGTATTTAATGATGAATGTCGAATATCGACCCGGGCACTAAGTGCGA
>SXQR01000024.1 GCA_005792865.1 Flavobacterium sp.
ACTGTGACTGTCCGTAATACCCGAGGCCCGACGGAATGAAAACCACGCCCGCGCCAAAGTCACTGTAACTGATGGGTTCGCCTTCAACAATGGTCCGGTCGCCACTGCGGAACTGTGGAAATACCTCGCTCCAGCCCTTGATCACATTCTCCAGCCCCAAAGTGGATTGCGGAAACGGGTTGGCCTCGAATTCGAACGTGCGCAGTTCCTGGACCTGGACTTCGACGCCATCGACGATCTCTGTCACGGGCACCTGAACGCCGTCAACGATTTCGGTAAGAGGGAACCTGAACATATAACTCCCGCGGTAAGCTGCTATGACGCCATCCACATTGCATGGGAAAGGTTTGTCGCCGTCGGCACCTCCGCCTTCGCGAACCTTGAGGTAGTAAAGCTTGTATTGGATATCGTGCCGGTCCACCATCCGGGACATCAGCATTGGGCTTTCCCACACCGATGGCGTAGTGGTGTCATCTTCAGGAATTCGCGTAAAGATAACATCCTGGTCCTGTGGCTGGCCGGGCGCATCGATAACCTCAAAAGAATGTGTCTTGAGAAATTCCTCTATATCTGCGATATCGGCGTTGTACTGGGTCTGATAGTCACGCAGGGGCTCGGGGCCGGGGGTATCGTTGCCGTTGCAACCCACCAAAAACACTACTGCCGCAACAATCATGGACAGCGCCGAAAACTTCTTCATTATCTTGGAAAATTAGGTGCGCAAGATACAATATTGGATTATTTTTGTAAACACTTTAACGCTGTATTTGCTTTTTTTATGAGGGTTGACAAGTATCTCTGGTGTGTGCGCTACTACAAGACGCGCAATATGGTTACCGAAGCCTGCAAGAAAAACCAGGTCAGCGTGAACGGGCAACAAGCCAAACCGGGCAAGGAGGTATTTCCGGGCGATACGATTGCATTCAGGAAAGACCAGATCACCCGCACCATAACCGTCCTGGACATACCCGCAAATCGCGTGGGCGCCAAGCTTGTTGATATTTACCGAAAGGACGACACTCCGCCGGAAGCACTGGAACATCTCGAGATGCTGCGGCTTTCCAAAGAACATTACCGCAGGACCGGCGACGGCCGACCGACCAAGAAAGACCGGCGCGACCTGGACGAATTTGAATTTGATATCGAAGACGATGAATGAACACCCTCCCATCCTGACCGATTCGCAGATCCGGCACAAGATCCGGCGGATCGCATTCCAGATTTACGAGACTTTCGTGGACGAAAGTGAAATCGTCGTGGCGGGAATTGCCCACAATGGTTATACACTCGCCCAAATGATCGCTGAGGAACTTTCACAGGTCAGCGCCCTCCACGTGACACTTTGCGAAGTCAGGATCAACAAGCAGTCGCCTGCAGATAAAATTACGACCTCACTTTCACCGGAACAGTATTCGGGCAAAGGTTTGGTTTTGGTGGACGATGTGCTGCACTCGGGGACCACGCTCGCCTATGCGATCCGGCATTTCCTGGATGTTCCGCTGACGAAATTCAAGACCGCCGTCCTGGTGGACCGCAATCACAAGAAATATCCGGTGAAGGCAGACTTCAAGGGCATTTCACTCAGCACCTCGCTGCAGGACCACGTGGAGGTGGTTTTTGGCCGGGAGAGTCACGCGCGTTTCAGGTAGCGGTCGATGGCAGATGCCACCTCTTCCGGGCTGAGTCCCGATGTGTCGATGATGTGGTGGGCGCTGCGGTAATATGGGTCACGCTCGAAGAGATGGGTCCCGATAAAAGATGCCAGTTCATCAAAGGGGACATCGGCAATCATGGGCCGATGCGCCTTCTCCAAAGCCAGCCGGGCAACGAGGTTTTCAACCGAAGTTTTCAAATAGAACGAGGTGACGCCATCGGCCTTTAGCAAGCGGTCATTACCGGCGTAACACGGGGTCCCGCCGCCAAGGGCCAGCACCAATCCGCCCGGCCTGCCCACCATTTGCAACAGGACCTCCCGCTCCAGCTTCCTGAAGTAGATCTCTCCTTTGCGGTCAAAAATCTCCGTTATTGAAAGCCCGGCTTCCCGTTCAATTTCACTGTCGAGGTCGTAAAAGGGCGCCGAAAGCTTCCCTGAAAGGATCTTTCCAACTGTGGATTTTCCGCTGCCCATATATCCCGCCAGAATGATTTTATCCATTTAATTCGCTAAAATATAAGGGGTTGAATGGGCTTTGGGAAAAAAGGCAAATTTAAAGGTTTACACGTTTGAAAAATAAAATATAAGGTCATATATTTGCACCCGCATTGAAGAAATCACAATGACTCGATAGCTCAGTCGGTAGAGCACATCACTTTTAATGATGGGGTCCTGGGTTCGAACCCCAGCCGAGTCACAAGCCGGGAATCCGGTTACATATTGGCCACGTGGAGAAATTGGTAGACTCGCCATCTTGAGGGGGTGGTGTCGCAAGACGTGTCAGTTCGAATCTGATCGTGGTCACGAATAAATGAAAAAGCCTGAAAAAAATCTCTGAGCTCGCTCAGTAAGATTTTTTTCAGGCTTTTTCATTTTCAGCGCATTTGAAATTAAAAGGAGGAAGCCCAGTGGGCTTCAGGTATGCGCAGCGAAGCGTAAGCCTTATGCGCTGTTCAGATGCGCGCCAGCGAATCTGATTCGTAAAATATTATTTCTTCCTTATTTCAATCCCCTCGCCCTCCAACCACGAAAAAGCGGCGCGCTGTTCAGATGCGCGAAGCATTTGAAATTAAAAGGAGGAAGCCCAGTAGGCTTCAGGTATGCGCAGCGAAGCGTAAGCCTTATGCGCTGTTCAGATGCGCGCCAGCGAATCTGATTCGTGAAATATTATTTCTTCCTTATTTCACTCCCCTCGCCCTCCAACCACGAAAAAGCGACGCGCTGTTCAGATGCGCGCAGCCCCCCCTTCCCCACCGTCCAGCTGCTTCGGTCCTGCCAACCCCGCGCTAGGGATAGCAGCGAAAAGCCCGCAGCGGCAGCGAGGACTTGCAGCGGATAGCCCGGGCCGGGCTGAGCGTTAAAAAACAGTCCAGTGGACTGTTTTAGCGAAGAGCCAGCCGGTGCGTGGGCCGGTGCGAGAGGCAGCGCCCTGGGAAAACTTCCCGCACCCCATTGCCAATTTCCCGTACATTGTAGCGAATTCTTACCGATAAATAATTTTGTTCAACATTTTTTTAAACTGATTAAACAAAAATCAAAAGTAATCGCTATTTTTGTTTAACTGAATCAATGAAACAATGAACAGTGTAAAAAACATTTTCAGCATCAGGGACCTGGAAAACCTTTCGGGCATCAAGGCGCACACCATCCGGATCTGGGAAAAGCGCTACAACGTGCTTTCGCCCATGCGTACCGATTCCAACATCAGGCTCTATGACCTGGCCAACCTGCAAAAGCTGCTGAATATCACGCTGTTGCACAACCACGGCTACAAGATTTCCAAAATCTCGAAAGTGCCGGACGACCGTATTCCCGCGATGGTGCGCGAGATCATATCGCGAAAGAGCATGCCGCACCACGCGATCAATGCCTTCAAGATGGCGATGATGAATTTTGACACCAAGTTGTTCCTGACCACGTATGAACAGTTGCTTTCGGAAAAAAGTTTCAGGGAAATCTTTTACGACGTGATGCTGCCACTGTTGGACGAGATCGGGTTGCTGTGGCAATCCGGGACCATCACGCCGGCGCATGAACATTTCATCAGCTACCTGATCAAGCAAAAGGTTTTAGTCAACACCGAAAAACTTCAGGTCAAGGACGCCGTGCGCGAAGACCGTTTCTTTGTCCTATTCCTGCCGCTCAACGAGGTGCACGAACTCGGGCTGATGTACCTCAACTACGAGATCCTGACCCACGGCTACCGCTCCGTTTACCTGGGCGAGAGCGTCCCGACCGATAGCCTTTTGGACATCCGCAGGTTTTTCAGCAAGGTCACCTATATCTCTTATTTTACCGTCGAGCCAACCGCCGATGCGGCAATCCCGTATGTAAACGACCTGGCCAACAGGCTCTTTGAGGAAGATTCCGAGTTGTGGATCCTGGGCCGCAACGCACAGCACATCGAAGAGCAGGATTTGCCAAAGGGCGTCCGGGTGTTCTCGGCAATTTCGGAACTGGTAACACATCTGTAATGGGAAAGCGCATCCACATCATCGGTTCGGGATTCTCCTCACTGGCCGCGGCGTGCTACCTTGCCAAGGCGGGACACGATGTGACCGTCTTTGAGAAGAACGCCGGTGTTGGCGGACGCGCCCGGCAATTGAAGAGGGACGGTTTTACGTTTGACATCGGACCCACCTGGTACTGGATGCCCGATGTATTCGAGCGGTTCTTCGCCGATTTCGGGAAAATGCCTTCGGACTACTATAAACTCACCAGGCTCGCCCCTGCCTACACGGTATATTTTGGCAAGGGTGATGCCGTGACGATTGCCGATAACCTTGAACAAATCACCGCCGAATTCGAGCGGATTGAACCGGGAAGCGGCAAAAAGCTGGAGAAGTTCATTTCGATCGCAAGGAGCAATTACGAGATTGCGATCAAGGACCTGGTGTACAATCCCGGCGTTTCGCCTTTGGAACTCGTCAACCTGAAGACCGCTGCGAAAATCGGGCAGTTCTTTGGCAACATCCGCAGCGATGTGCGAAAGTCGTTCAAGAATCCCAAGCTTGTCAGCATCCTGGAGTTCCCGGTGTTGTTCCTGGGGGCCAAGCCTTCGGATACGCCGTCGTTCTACAGCTTTATGAATTATGCCGATTTCGGCCTTGGCACCTGGCATCCGCACAAGGGCATGCACAGCGTCGTCCAGGGCATTCACGACCTGGCCACAAGCCTTGGTGTCAAGTTTCGGATGGGTGCGGATATCGCGCAGATTCTGGTTGAAAAGGGATCGGCCGTCGGCATTACCGAAAAAGGCGGGGCGCACTTTCCGGCCGACGTCGTGTTGAGCGGCGCCGATTACCACCACACCGAAACACTGCTGCCGGCATCGTCGCGCCAATATTCCGAAGCCTATTGGGAGAGAAAGGTGTTTGCGCCTTCCAGCCTGCTGTTCTACGTTGGGTTTGACCGCAGGATTGAAAATGTCGCACACCACACGCTGTTCTTTGACGTCGATTTTGACCGGCATGCGCACGCGATCTATGATGATCCGCGTTGGCCCGACGAACCGCTTTTCTACGCGAGTTTCCCCTCCATGACCGACGACTCCGCCGCGCCTGCAGGCAAAGAGGCCGCCATCTTCCTGATTCCGCTCGCGCCGGGAATCGAGGACACGGACGAGCTGAGGGAACAATATTTTGACAAGATCATGGACCGATTTGAGCGCGTAACGGGGCAAGTTGTGCGCGATGCCGTCCTTTTCAAGCAATCTTTTTGCGTAAAGGATTTTATCAGGGATTACAACTCATATAAAGGCAATGCCTATGGAATGGCCAACACGCTGCTCCAAACACACTACCTACGCCCAGGGCTCAAGAGCCGCAAAGTAAAAAATCTGTATTTTACCGGACAGTTGACCGTTCCGGGACCCGGTGTGCCGCCGGCCCTGATTTCGGGAAAACTGGCTGCCGAACTTATTGAAAAAGGACTATGAAACCAATTTTTGACCATGTTTCGCATGATTGCAGCCGCGCGGTGACCCGTGCCTACAGCACCTCATTCGCAACCGCCGTCCGGATGCTGGCCAGAAGTATCCGCCAGGACATCTATAACATCTACGGCTTTGTGCGCCTGGCCGACGAGATCGTCGACTCCTTTCACGACTATGACAAAGCGGTATTGTTTGAGCGGTTTGAAGACGACCTTGCACAGTCGCTTCGGGACAGGATCAGCCTGAACCCGATCCTAAATGCATTCCAGGAGACGGTGCACCGGTACAAGATTCCGCAAAAAATGATCGACGCCTTCATGAAGAGCATGCGGCAGGATCTCCACAAGAGCGTTTACCGTACGCAGGAGGAATACCGGGATTATATTTACGGTTCGGCCGATGTGGTGGGCCTGATGTGCCTCAAGGTTTTTGTCAAGGGCGACGACGCGATGTTCGAGCGCTTGCGGGATGCCGCGATGCATTTGGGGTCGGCATTCCAAAAGGTCAATTTCCTGCGGGACCTCAAAAGCGATTATGAAGTGCTCAGCAGGAGCTATTTTCCCGAAATTGACCTCAACTGCCTTGACGAGGATGCCAAACACAGGATTATCGACGAGATCGAGGCGGATTTTGCGCGCGGCTACGAGGGCATCGTGCATCTGCCGATGGAAGCCAAATTTGGCGTTTATACCGCCTATATCTATTACCGGAGCCTGCTTTCCAAGCTGAAGAACACCCCGCCGCTTGAAATAAGGAACAGGCGGATCCGTGTTCCGGACTATGAAAAATACGGCCTCTTTGCAAAGTGCTATTTCAATTACAAATTAAAATTCATCTAAGATGTGGCTGCACGTACTTGTATTTTTTCTTACGTTCCTGGTCATGGAATTCATGGCGTGGTTCAGCCATAAGTATATCATGCACGGATTTTTGTGGACCCTGCACGCCGATCATCACCGCAAGGACCACGATTCATGGTTTGAGCGCAACGACGCTTTTTTCATCATCTATGCCGTGATCAGCATCGGGTTCTTCCTGCTCTGGCAAAATGACATTCTGGAGATAGGGCTGGCAATCGGACTGGGAATATTTGCCTACGGCCTTGCGTATTTCATCGTCCACGATATTTTCATCCACCAGCGCTTCAAGCTTTTTCGAAACGTCGATAACCGTTACGCCCGCGCCGTGCGCCGTGCCCATAAGATGCACCACAAACACCTTGGCAAGGAAGACGGTGAATGTTTCGGGATGCTGTTCGTGCCGATGAAATATTTCAGGGAAGCCACAACAATGAAAAAGCGCCCGGAGGCGCTCAGACATGATTGATTGATGATTATTGATTCAATTTCCTGATGGGGACAATTATTAATTCTTCCCCATCATCTGCTGCAGCGGCTTGAGTTGCTCCATGTCCATCTTGGAATTTTGGAGCACCGAAACCATGTTCAGTACGTCGTCCGGCTGCATGTCATTGCCCAGGACCCTGACCACTGCAAAACCCGACTCCTTCGCGTTGGCAAAGATCACGAACTCCTCGATGGATTCGTCGGTCCCCACATAACTCACAGATCCGCCTTCCTTGCCTTTTCCAAAGTGCATCAGTTCCTGGTATTTTTCGTCTTTCAGGATTGACGCGACCTTGTTGCGTTCTGCCTCAAAATTGCCTTTGTTCTTTTCGTCCAGGCGAAATGCCAGCACATTGATCTTGTCGAATGATTCCAGTGCGGCCTTTTGATCGGCCGTCAGAGAATCCGTCGCGACATTCAAAATGCTCGGCGAAATGTCCAACTGGATGAAATCCTTGTTCTCGGACTTTTCAACAAAGTACTTCTGGAGCGTCGGCTTTTGCTCGCACGCGGCAAATAGAACCGCGATCAGCAGCAGTGTCAGGAACCTTCTCATTACTTGGCGCCTTTAGGACCCTTGGCACCCTTGCCGGCCCGCTTGAGGTCGTCACCGCCCGGAAGGTTCATTTTCTCGGTCAGCATGGAGATATCATTGAGGTCGAACTCACCGGTGAGCGACATCAGGACGGTTTCGTTGCCCTTGCCCTGTCCTTCGATGAACATCAGGAGCTCGCGCACCTGGGTTTCGGTGTTGCCCGACTTGACCATGATGCGGACGTTCTGGCCCTTGTCATTGACCCTCATGAGCTCCTCCAATCCGGCCGATTTGATGTGGCGGTCGGCGGTGGCTTTCATCTCGGTGGTCATGGCCTTGCTCTGCGTGGTGAATACCTTAAGGTTGTCCAATTTCTTGATCAGGTTCAGGTACTGTTGGGATTCCTTGTTCTTGACATTGCCCATCATCTGGAACATCTTCTTGTTGACGATGACCGAAGTCACATCATCCTGCCCGTCAAACTTGTCAAAGGCGGCCTGGCCGTAAAATACGCTCGGCATCAGGGCGAAGATCGCGATCGCGGCAATGGTTTTGAATCGGTTTTTAAAATTTGTGGTTTTCATAAGTTTCAAATTAATTTTTTGTTGATGATAGTTCCGCTTTCCCGCGGCGGGTTGCGTCAGTCGGCAAATACGATTTCTTTCGTGGCCTCGTATTCCCCAACATAATGCACGCTTTCAAAGCCTTTGTTCACATTGCCCGACAACAGGTCAAGCGCCTTCTGCGTTTCGGCAAAAGCCATATCCGGGTCATTATAGGTTCCCAGATCCTGCGATCCCTGCTCATTGAAGTAAAGGAAAGTGCCCACTCCGAGCAGTACGACAACCGATGCCGCCAATGATAACCACCCTGCGTATCGCTTAGCTGGCTTTAATGGTACCTGGCGCTCCGGTTTCTCCTGCCTGGCCACCGAATAGAAGCAAAACATATCCCTGTACTGCATCAGGTGCTGCGCAACACCGTTTGAGCTGAAGTAATCCTGCAATTGCTTTTCCTCGGCGATCGTGGTCTCGGCCTCGAAATATTTTTCAAGTAACGTTTCTATTTTATGCGATTCCATAATTGTGCGTTTTAGTCATGTTTTCCCTTATCGTTTTCCGCGCCCTGGACAATGCCACGCGTATCGCGGTTTCCTGCATACCCAAAATCTCGGCCATTTCTGAAAATTCGTATTGTTCGATGTCACGCATCTGCACAATCAGCTTTTGCTGCTCGGGCAATCCGCCGATGATTTTCTCGGCCCAGGCCCAACTGTCACAGTCTTCCACCTGTTGCGCAAGCGGCGCCTCCCGGTCGGTGAAATTGTTGTGGACGATCTTGAGATTGCCGGCCCTTTTGGATTTTAGCTGGTCGAGGCAATAATTTTTTGTCATCGTCATTGCCAGCGCTTCCACGCTCCTGTAATCCTTGAGCGTTTCGCTCTTGTTCCACAACTTCACCATGACTTCCTGGGTGGCGTCCTCGGCTTCCTCCACGCTGACAAGCAGCCGGCGCGCAAGCCTAAAGACCTTATCCCTGAAAGGATTTACGATTTTCATGAACTCCTGTTGGTTCATCCTGATTGGTTTTTCGGACACCCGATTGGCGATGTCCCGATTGATTGATTTACAGCCAAGACGAAGGTCAATTTTTTTTGTTACACCGCGGCCGCAAAATATTATTACGGTTAAATTTACGTTTCCATAGCTATGAAAAAGAATTTGTTCCGATTTTGCCCGCTGATCCTTGTGATCGCATTCGCATTCGCGTGTGAGGACCACGACGATCTTGACGTGCCCACCGACCTGCGCGTCCATGATTTTATCTGGAAAGGCCTCAATCTCTACTATCTCTGGCAGCCCGAGGTAAATGACCTTTCGGACGACCGGTTCGAAAACCAGGGCCAGCTCAACCAATGGCTCGCATCGCGTCCCGCGCCCGGCGAATTTTTCCAGGCCCTGCTCACCGATCCGCAGACCGACAGGTTCAGCCGTATTTTCAGTGATTACACGGTGCTTGAAGGCATTCTAAATGGAACGACCAAAAGCAACGGCGTCGATTTTGAATTGCGCTATGTGCCGGGAAGCGAGACACAGGTTTTCGGCTGGGTGCGGTATGTGCTACCAAATTCCGATGCGGCTACAAAAGACATCGAGCGCGGCGATATTTTTTATGCCGTGGATGGCCAAAACTTAAATGAAAACAATTACCGGGACCTTCTCTCTGCCGATTCGTACACGATAAGCC
>SXQR01000025.1 GCA_005792865.1 Flavobacterium sp.
ACCGAGGTCATCGGGTGCACGAGGTCAAATCCCGAATAGAGTTTTTTCGCATCGTCCAAGCAGCATATGGATACACCGGCATTCCCGATCTTACCATAGATATCGGGCCTCATGTGCGGATCGTTTCCGTAGAGCGTCACGCTGTCAAAGGCGGTGGAAAGCCTCTTGGCCGGCATCCCGGCACTGACGTAATGGAATCGTTTGTTGGTCCTTTCAGGCCCGCCCTCGCCTGCGAACATCCTGGCCGGATCCTCGCCATCGCGCTTGAACGGGTAAAGCCCCGAAGCAAAAGGAAACTCTCCGGGCACGTTCTCCTGGAGGCACCATTTGAGAATGTCGCCCCAGGCCTCATACCTGGGGAGCGAAACTTTTGGAATCTGCAGGTGCGAAAGCGATTCGGTATGGGTCGCGATCTTGATTTCGCGATCCCGGACCTTAAATGTGTAGAGCGGGTCGCGGTATTTTGCAAGTTTTAAGTTCCAATTCAGGATGGTGTCCCAATTGTAGGGATCCAAATCCATGCGGACGCGGTCAAATTCCTTGAGCAAAAGCCCCACGAATGTCTTGTTGTCCTCAGTGGAAACCACCACCGAATGATCGTCAATCCCGGATTTTGTCAAGGCAGGCTTCTGGCCCGATACCGTCTCGATGGTCTTGTACAGGCCATATAATTTTTGGGCGATTTCCTGTTGATGTCGCGCCTTGTCATCGTAACTGCGGTTGTTTTCGGCGATCTCCGAAAGGTAGCGCGTGCGGTGCGGCGGAATTACGTAGATCTTCTCGCTCATCTCGCGCGTGATCTCAAATTGGGACTGCATCTTACCGCCTGTCTTTTGTGCAATCTTGTCCATGACCGCCTTGTAAAGGTTGTTCATGCCCGGGTCATTGAATTGCGAGGCAATGGTGCCGAAGACCGGAAGCGTTTCGGGATTTGCGTCCCAGAGATTGTGGTTGCGCTGGTATTGCTTGCGGACGTCCCGAAGCGCATCAAGCGAGCCGCGTTTATCGAATTTGTTGATGGCGACCAAATCGGCAAAATCGAGCATGTCGATTTTCTCGAGCTGGGTCGCAGCCCCGAATTCCGGTGTCATGACGTAAAGCGATACGTCGCTGTGGTCCATGATCTCCGTATCGCTCTGCCCGATTCCCGAAGTCTCCAGGATGATCAGGTCATACCCGGCAGCCTTGATCACGTCAATGGCATCGGCAACATATTTTGAGAGCGCAAGGTTGGATTGGCGCGTAGCAAGCGATCGCATGTAAACGCGCGGGTTGTTGATTGCATTCATCCGGATCCGGTCTCCAAGAAGCGCGCCCCCGGTTTTTCTCTTTGACGGGTCGACCGAGATGAGCCCGATGGTCTTTTCGGGAAAATCGATCAGGAAGCGGCGGACCAATTCGTCAACCAACGAGGATTTGCCGGCACCGCCAGTTCCGGTTATCCCGAGCACGGGCGTGGAAATTTCTCTATTGCCCTGGCGAATCTTGTCCAGCGCGGATTTCGCGGTTTCGGGACAATTTTCGGCCGAAGAAATCACGCGGGCAATGGCGGTGGGTTTCTTTTCGCGCAGGTGGTCCACTTCGCCGTTCAAGTTGTCCCCCACCGGAAAGTCGGCGCGTTGGACCAGGTCGTTGATCATGCCCTGCAGCCCCATGGCACGTCCGTCGTCAGGTGAATAGATGCGCTCGATTCCGTAGGCGTGCAGTTCCTCGATTTCCGAAGGCAGGATCACGCCTCCGCCTCCACCGAATATCTTGATGTGCCCGGCCCCTTTTTCCTTGAGAAGGTCGTGCATGTATTTGAAGTACTCGTTGTGCCCTCCCTGGTAGGAAGTCATCGCGATGGCGTTGGCATCTTCCTGAATGGCGGTGTTCACGACTTCCTCCACGCTGCGGTCGTGGCCCAGGTGGATAACTTCGACACCCGTGGCCTGGATGATGCGGCGCATGATGTTGATCGCGGCGTCATGCCCGTCAAAGAGCGACGCTGCCGTTACGATGCGGACTTTGTTTTTAGGCGTATAAGGAGTAACTGGTTCCATGAAAATTTATTTGGCAGTGCAATTTACGAAAGATATGGGGGATTGTCCAATGTCAAATGTCGAATGACGAATGACGACCCGAGCCCGCAGGGCGAACTGTACGGAGCGACAGCGAAGTAAATATCGAACGGGACTGAAAGCCAAGTGCCAAATTGGGAAGTTGATAAAGTTTGTAAAGTTGTAAAGTTTGTAAAAGTTAGAACCGATAAACTTTTGGGCACAAAGATTCCTTACTGACGACTGACGACTGAAAACCTCATTGTAACCAGTTTCACCCGGGCAGCCCCAATCAAGCTGATCCCTGACAGCTGACAGCTATACCGACGACTTTTCCCGGCACAAACTTTGCAAGCCGGCCGCGATTCCTTAAATTTAAATCATGAAAACTTCCCGAATCCTACCGTTGTTATTGCTCTTCCTTGTTCCGCTTTCAGGCCAGGCGCAACTGCGCGGGCTCCTTGACCAGGTGAAGAAAGAAATCATTAACACGGGCGGTCAGGCCGATATCGGCGCCGGACTCCGTGAAGCGCTCGACCAGGGCGTTGAAAAACAGGTTGCGAAACTCACCGCTCCGGATGGATTCCTCAAGAACGAGCTTGTGCGCATTGCGCTTCCAGATGAACTCCAAAAGGTGGATCGCACACTTCGCAAGATGGGCATGGGCAAACTGGCCGACGAGGGAATCAGGTCGCTGAACCGCGCGGCCGAGGAAGCCGTCAAGGAATCGACGCCCATTTTTTCGCAGGCCATAAAGAACATTTCCTTCCGGGACGCGAAGGGAATCCTGATGGGCAACCGCGACGCCGCGACGCAATACCTCAAAAAGGAGACTTCGGCGCCGCTTTACGACAAATTCCTGCCGGTGGTCAAATCTAATATCGGTAAGGTCGGTGCCGATAAAATCTGGGAAAACCTCATCAACAAATACAATGCGCTGCCAATGGTTTCGCGCGTCAATCCCGACATCAACGATCACGTGACGAAAAAGGCGCTCGACGGCGTTTTTACGATGATCGCCATCGAGGAAAAAGATATCCGCACCCACCTGTCGGCGAGGACGTCTCCCCTTCTAAAGAAAGTTTTTGCAATCCAGGATAAAAAATAAGCCATGAAAAAATTAGCCATTTTGTTTGTTGCGATCGGCCTGTCGGGCTGCGCCGAACTCCAGCAGGTCGCCAGCCAGTATCCCGGGATTGGCACCGACAACACTGAAATCGCCGCCGGCCTCAAGGAAGCCCTCAACAACGGCATCAGCAAGGAAGTGTCCAAATTGACGGTCAAGGACGGATTTTTCAAGAACCAGGCGGTGAAGATTCTCCTGCCGCCCGAACTGCAGAAGGTGGACAAGACGCTTCGGGACGTGGGGCTTTCCAGTCTTGCGGATGAAGGCCTGAAAGTGCTGAACCGCGCGGCCGAGGATGCCGTCAAGGAGGCTACCCCGATTTTTGTGGATGCGGTGACCAGGATGACCTTCAGGGATGCCAAGAACATCCTTTTCGGTGCCGACAATTCGGCGACATTATACCTGCAGAACACGACGAGCTCGGCGCTGTATTCAAAGTTCAACCCTGTGGTAAAAACATCGCTGGGCCGCGTGGGTGCCGATAAGACCTGGAACAACATCATCACAAAATACAACGCGCTTCCCATGACCGCCGATGTCAATCCTGACCTCAATGATTATGTCACGCAACAGGCGCTGAACGGTGTGTTCAAGATGATCGCCGTCGAGGAAAAAGATATCCGGAACAATCTTGCAGCGCGGACCTCGGATTTGCTCAAACGCGTATTTGGTTTGCAGGACAACCGCTGAAACCAGCAACTGCGCGGGTTTGTAAAAAATTGTCCCTCAGCAACATATATATAACATTGCATTAACAC
>SXQR01000026.1 GCA_005792865.1 Flavobacterium sp.
GAACGGCTTCGAGAGCATATCGGGACAGATTAATACCGAACTTATCAAGCCTGCCTCTGACATCCCGTTTTACCTGAACCTTTACGGCTCCACCGATGCGAGATTCGAGGCCAACATGCACTTCAACAAAAAAATGTCGGACAAATGGTCCACGAGCCTGTTCCTTCATGGTAATGCGCGTACGGCCAGGAACGACATGAACCACGATATGTTCCTGGACAATCCCATCGGCAGGCAGTACAATGTCATGAACCGCTGGCAGTTCGCCGACCCGGAGAAAGGCTGGGTGAGTTTCATCAACTTCAGGTTCATGACCGATGAAAAGCAGGCAGGGGAGAAGGACTTCGATCCCGATAGGGACAAATTGACTACCAATCATTGGGGCTCCGAAGTCAATACCGAGCGGCTGGACCTTTCGGCGAAAATCGGTTACGTATTTCCGGACATGCCTTACCAGAGCATCGGTTTCCAGAATGCCTTCAGTTCGCACGACCAGGATTCGTATTTTGGCCTGAGCCGATACGACATCGCGCAGAAGAGCTACTATTCCAACCTGATCTTCAATTCGATTATCGGCAATACGATGCACAAATTCGCCACCGGCGTCAACTTCACGTATGACCAATATGACGAGGACCTCGCCGTTCCCGGAATTGCGCGCGAATTTGACCGCGTGGACAATTCGGCAGGGGCATTTTTTGAATACACGTACGACAATACCGATAACCTGAGCATTGTGGCCGGGCTCCGGGGCGATTTCCACAACAGGCTCGGCGCCTTTGTCACACCGCGCATCCACCTGCGCTACAACCCGTGGGACCGTGGGGTCTTCAGGGCTTCGGCGGGGCGTGGCAAGCGCGGGGCGAATATCTTTGCCGAAAATCAACAGCTCTTTGCCAGCTCCCGCGTGTTTTCGATCCTGGACAATGCAGGCAAACTATACGGGCTGGATCCCGAGATTGCCTGGAACTACGGCATTTCCTTCATGCAGGGCTTTGACTTGCTCGGGAAAAGGGGTGACATCGGTTTCGATCTTTACAAGACCGATTTTAGCAACCAGGCCGTCGTCGACCTGTTCGCCGGGCCGCAGCAGGTGCTCATCTACAACCTCGACGGCAAGTCCACGGCGCTCAGCCTGCAACTGGAAGGAAACATTGAGTTGGCGACGCACCTGAACCTGCGCACGGCATACAAATATTACGACATCTCAACCGATTACCTGTCGGGGACTTATGAGCGCCCATTGCAGTCCAGGCACCGCTTCTTTGCCAACCTTGAATATGCGACACATATCGTGGAAAAGGGCCGGCAGTGGCGATTTGACGTCACCACAAACTGGATGGGCGAGCAACGGCTCCCTTCGACCCAGGGAAACCCTGCGGGAGAGACACTTCCGGCCTACGCGCCGGCATTCTGGCAGGCCAATGCACAGGTGACGCGCACGTTCTCATCGGTATTCGAGGTTTATCTCGGCGGGGAGAACATTGGCAATTACCGGCAGGAAAATGCAATATTGGGCAGCCATAACCCGTTTGGGGAGAACTTTGACGCATCGGTGGTTTACGGGCCGGTTTTTGGACAGATGTATTACGCAGGACTTCGATATAAAATTAAATAATGATGAAAAAAATGATTCTCATGCTGATGTTGCTCATCGGCATTGCGGCCTCGGCCCAGCAAAAGAACAAGAATGCAAAATATGACATCGCCGTTTCCGGAAATTGCGACATGTGCAAGAAGCGCATCGAAAAAGCCGCGTTCGCCATCCCGGGCGTCAAGTCGGCGCAATGGCACGCCGATGACCAGATCCTTCACGTCATATTGAACGAAGAAAAAACCTCGGCCGAAAAAGTCGCTGCCGGCATTGCCAAAGCAGGACATGACGCGGGCGGGATCCGGGCGGCCGATGCCGACTACAACGCGCTCCACGGGTGCTGCCAGTACGAACGCAAGGCGCCGTAAAAGAACAGATCGAAGGGCCGGTCCGGTGCCAGTTAATTAATGTTTAAAGTAGCCCATTAAATTGTGGTTGCGCCAAATAATTCCTACTTTCACGCGCTGAATTATTTTGCGTAAAAGCCTATTTTAATGAGTGAATTTGACTGGAGAAACCTGATCGACCCTTCTTTTTACATCCATTTTGACATCAACGGCGTCAAACTGGGCCTGATCATCGTGCTCTTTATCGTTTTTGCCGAAACCGGTCTATTCGCCGGATTCTTCCTTCCAGGTGACAGCCTTCTCTTCCTTGCGGGCATCTACAACCGCGAACTCATTGAAAATGTCATGTTCATCCAGAGCGATCTCGCCAATGTGTCGTTGCTGGCCACGCTTGTTGCCGTGGCGGGAATCATCGGGAATGCGGTGGGTTATTGGTTTGGCTCCAAGAGCGGATATTACCTGTACAACCGGGAGGATTCATTTTGGTTCAAGAAAAAATACCTCATCCAGTCCAAGGAGTTCTTTGAGACGCATGGTGGCCGCGCGATCATCTTCGCGCGTTTTTTGCCCATCTTCAGGACCTTCGCGCCGATTGTTGCCGGAATCGTGATGATGGAAAAGAAAAAGTTCATGTTCTACAACGTGATCAGTTCCTTTCTTTGGTCATTCAGCCTGATATTCGCCGGGCATTACCTCTATGGTTTTCTGCTCGACAATTACCAGATCGACCTCAAGGAGCACATTGAACTGATTGTCATCATCCTGGTCGTGATCACGATCCTGCCCGTCATCATGAAGTTCAGCAAGAAAACGACGACGACGGTCTGATCTATATTTCCCGCTTTGCTATTGCAGTTTCAGCATGCGTGTGACCGAAATCGGCATGCCTTCGGACGAAATCCCGCGCACGATCAGTTTAACTTCTTCAATTCCGGTATAAGGAATGGCGAAGGCAAAATTCCCGCTTTCATTGGTGCCGACCCGCGGAAGCCAGTGAATCGTGCCGACAGACTGGAAACCAGGATCATCGAACGAATCATACCGGGGCATCGCATATTCACGGAATTGTTGAAATCCCTTATCGATCAGGAAACTCTGGGACTTGACTTTTAGCGCCGCTGCCTTTGCGCCCATATCGCGGCGCGTATAGATGCGGATGATGCCGTTGCTTGAATTGTCACCGCCACCGTATCCATGCTTGTTGATGTAGATCTCATCCACCTGGTTGAGGCCGAGCCCGTCGAGCATCTGGAAGTCGGTCAAAGGTACATCGTCCATGAATACCGCGGGTGACAGAGACCCTACGAACGAGCGCGAAATTCTTGATCGGATGATTACCTTGCCCCCCTCGCGCTCCACATTGTATCCGTGGTTCTGGATAAAACTGAGTACATCGCGGTATGTGTTGAAGTCGTTTTCCGAGATCTTGTATCCGCGCGCCCAATTGTTGTTGAAGCGTGTGAGTTTGGAGAGTTTTTCTTCTTTTTTTTCTTCGGCCTCGACCACGACATCCTTGAGCGCGATGGCGCCATCTATTTTGGGCATCGGAAGCGGTTCGGCCATCATTGCATTGGAACATGTAGGCGCCGTGAAGGGCTTGATGAACTGTCGGGAAGCATTGTTTACGGCAAAAGCCATCTGCATCTTGCTCATCTTCTCGTTTTTCTCAAATAGGGAGAAGTGGATGTGTGTCGAATCGACTGCCATTATGTTTTCAAAGACCACCTCATTTTTCTCGTTGACCGGCACAGTCTCGTTAAGCCCCAATTGATAAGAGTTCATTGTCACCTTTGCCGAAGCTTTGTCTTTGATCGTGCTGTTGATGGAGCCTTTCACGGTAAGGCCAATGTCAAACGGATGCTTGTTACCCGGCGGGTTGCCGCTAACGTTTTCCCAGGAGTATTTTGGCGCGCTGCAAATCAGCCGGTTGTCCAGTTCGAAGCCGTTCTTGCGCGAGTAATCCGCGACCAACGCGGCAATGTTGCCCAGAGGGCGCTCTACGTAGGTGTCGGCCCACAAGGACGTGGAGAGATCGGGCATTTTCCGGTCTGCAATA
>SXQR01000002.1 GCA_005792865.1 Flavobacterium sp.
CCAGCCACGGGCTCAGGATTGGCAACGTGCTGCGCCGTCCCATAGACGGGCTCATCCAATACCACGCACTCAACAAATGATGGAGATCGCGATCATCGCACACGACGGCATGAAGGCCGAAATGGTCCAGTTCCTCAACCGCAACCGCGAACTGCTTGCCGCCGAGGGTATCCGGCTCGTGGCCACAGGTACCACGGGCAGCAAGGCCGAGAAAGCGGGTTTCAGGGTGAAAAAGATGCTTTCGGGTCCATTGGGCGGTGATGCCCAGATCGCGGCCCGTGTAGCGGAGCACAAGACCTCGATGGTATTTTTCTTCAAGGATCCGCTGGCCAACCATCCGCACGAGGCCGACATCAACATGCTCATCCGCGTCTGCGACGTCCACAACGTGCCGCTGGCGACAAATGAGGCCACCGCGCAACTGCTCCTGCAGGCAATCGCAAAATAAATTTCGTTTCGGGGTAGGGAATATTGGAGTTGAACGGTTTGAGTACAGGGATTTTAAGGCTTCGTTAAGACTTGCGCCCCTTGCTTTTACCTAATTTTAAGTGAATCAATCCATTCCGACATGAAAAAACTTTACTTCCTGGTGCTGCTGTGCTTTGCGGCGGCCCCTGCACAGAATATCAATTTCGCCGATGCCAACCTCAAGGCGATGATCGTTTCGGCGAACACCGAGAACGGCATTGCCCGTGATCTCGACCAGAATTATATAGTGGTGGACACCAATTCCGATGGCGAGATCCAGGTCTCGGAGGCGCTTACCGTTTACCACCTGCTCGTGGGCATGGCCAACATCTCGTCGATGGCGGGGATAGAGGCATTCGCCAACCTGAGGACGCTCGAGTGCTCGGCCAACAACCTGACGTCGCTGGATGTATCGGCATTGACCAATCTGCGGGACCTGATGTGCGGCAGCAACCTATTGACGACGCTCGACGTCAGCGGGCTCTCGCAACTGGAATTCCTCTATTGCGGCGACAACCAGATTTCCAGCCTGAACCTTGAGGGGTGCACGATGCTCTATTCGCTGGATTTCGGGTACAACAACCTGAGCTCGGTGAACCTCTCGGCCATGACCAATCTCAATGACCTGATGGCAAATGACAATCTGTTGACATCGCTCGATCTTTCGGGACTGGTGGCGCTCGATTACCTGGACTGTACCTACAACCAGCTGACAAGCCTGAACATCGAGGGCTGTTCCAACCTTTTCTTTTTGCAGTGTTTTTCCAACAACCTGACCACGCTGGACGTCAGCGGTTCCAATCCTGAAATCCTGGACTGTGCCGATAACCAGCTCGTGAGCCTGATCATCAAGAACGGGTACGACAACAGCGATTCGTTTTACGATTTTGGCAACAACCCGCTTGAATACCTCTGCGTGGACGAGGTGGAATTCGATGCCTATGTCGAAATTTTGGATTTCTACGGGATGAACTCGGAGATCAACACCTACTGTTACTTTGGACCGGGCGGCGCCGATTATCTGTTGCAGGGCAACAATTCCTTTGATTACAACCTCGACGGTTGTGACAGCAACGATTATGCGTTTCCCAACTTGCGTTTCAATGTCACCGATGGCAGCAACACCGGCCTGTTGATTTCGGACGGGTCCGGCACTTACACATTGCCGCTGGTGGCCGGCATCCATACCCTGACGCCGATCCTGGAAAACCCCGAATACTTTGACATCGCGCCCACATCGGTCACGGTCAATTTCCCGGTCGATCCCAATCCGGCCGTGCGGAACTTTTGCGTCACCGCCAATGGCAACCACCCGGACCTCGAAATCGCAGTGGTGCCGCTCGAGGCCGCCGTTCCCGGGTTTGACGCTTCTTACAGCGTTGTTTACCGCAATAAGGGAAACCAGCTCATGAGCGGCAGCGTGACGCTCACATTTGACGGCGAGGTGATGGACTTTGTGGTGAGTGAACCCGTTCAAAACGACCAGTCACCAAATTCGGTCATGTTTGATTTCACCGACCTGAACCCCTTTCGCGCCAATGAGATCATCGTGACCTTCAACCTCAATGCGCCTACCGATACACCGCCGCTCAACCTGGAGGACCAGCTGGCCTTTACCGCAACGGTCACATCGGTACAGGGCGACGAGAATCCGCAGGACAATACCTTCACCTATGACGAGACCGTCGTGGGTTCTTTTGACCCGAACGATATCACCTGCCTTGAGGGCGAGGTCGTGGGCACGGCGATGGTGGGCGAATACGTCCATTACGTGATCCGGTTTGAGAACACGGGTACTTTCCCGGCGCAGAACATCGTGATCCGCAACGAGATCGATCTGGGCGAACTCGACATCGCATCGCTTGTACCGATCCGCGGCAGCCACGATTTCTATACCGTCACCAACGGTAATGTAATCGAATTCTATTTTGACAACATCCAGCTTCCTTTTGCCGACGATGTCAACGACGGATACATCCTGTACAAGATCAGGACGAATGCGGCGCTGGTTGCGGGCAGTACGTTCTCCAATTCGGCCGGGATCTATTTCGATTTCAATTATCCGATCCAGACCAATACCTTCACCACCGTCATACAGGCGCTCTCTGTCTCGGACGTCGACTTTGACCGTCATTTCGCGCTTTACCCCAATCCGGCGCATTCGGTTGTGACGCTGCGCTCTGCCTCGGGGCTTTCGCCGCATAGCATAACGCTTTACAACATGCTGGGCCAACCCGTCGCCGTGATCGCCAATCCAGGCCTTGAGGCTTTCATCGACGTCTCCAGGCTCCAGGTGGGAACGTATCTCGTAAGGGTCGCGACAGACCGGGGAACCAGCGTCACGCGATTTGTCAGGAACTGACCAAAGGCCTTCTCCGGAAGGCTTTTTTATTTGTTTTCATCCTTGCCGAAATAGGCTATATTTGTAAGCCAATTTGTAACCAGGCGGGACTGCCGCAGATTTATCATATGAAATTACTCGAAGGAAAAACGGCCATCATCACCGGCGCAAGCCGCGGGATTGGAAAAGGGATCGCCGAGGTGTTCGCACGCCATGGCGCAAATGTCGCATTCACCTACAGCTCATCGGCCGAATCGGCGATGGCACTTGAAAAACAGCTTGCGGAGACAGGCATCAGGGCCAAGGGCTACCAGTCTGATGCCGCCGATTTCGCTCAGGACGGCC
>SXQR01000027.1 GCA_005792865.1 Flavobacterium sp.
AGTTTCAGGTGCGCGGTGTGCCTACCATGATTCTTTTCAGGGCTGGCCGGCCGGTCTGGAGGCAATCCGGTGTATTGGGGAAACAGGACATCATCAGGACAATCCGCGAATTTGCCTAATGAGAATTATGTAAGAAAAAGCATCGGTGTTATAAGTAGGCGCTAGCCAATATGCTTATTTTAGTGTTTCAGAATTACCCCATATGAAAGCCTCCAAATCTATCTTTTATCTGGACGATGACATTGACGACCTTTATTTCTTCAAGGAAGTAGCCGAAGGACTGGGTCATGAGGTGGCCATTTTCATCAACGGCCACGAGATGCTTCGCGCTTTGGACCGGAAGCCACAGCCCGACATTATTTTCCTCGACATCCACATGCCCGTGCTAAACGGCGAGGAAATCCTCAACGTGCTTAAGAAATCCGATGATTACAAGCACATCCCCATCGTCATGATCTCCGGTGCCTATCCCAAGAAACTTGTCCGGCATTATCTTGAGGCGGGTGCGAATTATCTCATGAAAAAACCTTCCTTTGTAGATCTCAAGGTCTCACTTGAAGAGGTCCTGAAAATCGATTGGAACACTTTCCGCGCCTATGCATGATCCAAAAGGCGCTTAACTTTTAGGTTTATGGCGCATGACTACCGGTAAAATCCTGCTTTATGTCTTCTCGATGGTTTCGCTCGCGACCGTCATACTTCCCTTTATCAGGATGGATCATTGGATCTTCAGGATTTTTGACTATCCGCGCATGCAGAAGTTCGTTCTCATTGCGATTGCGGCCGCAATATGGCTGATTTGTTACCGGACACAGCTGCTGCTCATTGACAAAATCACGGTAGCGTTGCTGGTTGTCTCAATGGTTTACCTCCTTTTCATCATCATGCCGTTCACGGCGCTCGGCAAGAAAATGGTGGATGATGACACTACCGGGGACAGGCCCATTACCTTTCTCGTTTTCAATGTTTTCCAGGACAACCGCGAATATGCCAGGTTGCTGTCGCTTGTACGCAAAAAGGATCCCGATATCCTGTTCCTGGTGGAGACTGACGAGCCTTGGGCCGATGCCATCCGGGAACTGGATGAGGTCTATCCCAACCGCATAAGCGTCCCCCTTGACAACACCTATGGGATGCTCTTCTTTAGTAAATTGCCGGTGACGCACAAGGAAATCAATTATCTGGTAGAAGATACGATACCGTCCATCATCGCCGACGTCACCTACAACAACCGCACGATCCGAATCTTCGGATTGCACCCGACGCCTCCCGTTCCGCAGGAAAATGAACATTCCACCGAACGCGACGCCGAAATCCTGCTCGTGGGCAAAATGGCGAAAAAATACCAGGGGCCCTGCGTTGTCCTGGGCGACCTGAACGACGTGGCCTGGAGTTATACCACCACCCTTTTCCTCAAGACCAGCGGCCTGATGGATCCCCGTCGCGGACGCGGGCAATACAATACGTTCAATGCCCATTATTGGTTATTGCGATGGCCGCTAGATCATTATTTTGTGAGCGGCCACTTCAGGGTCGCCGCCATGAAGGTCGAGGAAGCCATCGGTTCCGATCATTTCCCCATCAGCATTTCACTCACGCTCAACAGCGATGACGAGAGCGGCAAGATGAAGGAATCGCCTTCCGACCGGAAGCTGCGGGAGGAAAAAATCGATGCCGGCATGAAACACGAGCCGCGATGATTGATTTGGTCTGGGTCGGCCTGGCCGCTTTTGGGGCCTCTGTCGTGACTTTCTTTTCTGGCTTTGGGCTGGGAACGTTGCTTACCCCCGTCATGATGGTGTTCTTCCCGGTTGAAATTGCAATTGCCGCCACGGGCCTTGTCCATTTCGCGAACAATATCTTTAAGGTCATTTTAACTGGCAGCGACGCTTCGTTGCGCGTTTTGATCACGTTTGGGTTGCCCGCCATTCTCGCTGCGATTGCCGGTTCCTGGCTGCTTTTGCAGATTCCGGAATCGGAACCCATCGCCACCTATCGGCTGGCAGACCACGTCCTTCAGATCTATCCACTCAAACTGATGATGGGGCTGTTGCTCATCCTCTTTGCCCTGCTCGAGCTCATTCCCTATTTTGCAAGGCTTGAATTTTCGCCCCGAATGCTACCGGTGGGCGGTCTGTTAAGCGGTTTTTTTGGAGGTCTGGCAGGCGTGCAGGGCGCATTGCGAAGCGCTTTCCTGATACGGGCCGGTTTGTCCAAGGAGGCGTTTATTGGAACGGCGGTCATGGCTTCCACGCTGGTGGACCTCACCCGGCTTTCGATTTATGCGCGCGCCATTGATTTCAGGGGCGGCGTACTCAAGTCCCCCGTCATCTGGATTGCGGTCGTGGCTGCGATGACGGGCGCGCTGGCAGGGCAGCGGTTGCTCCGAAAGGTCACCATCAGGACGCTGCAACTCGCCGTTGCCTGGATGCTCATTGCGATGGGTTCGCTTTTTGTCCTCGGGATCGTATAGCTAGCTTTGCCTAAACTTTCAACATGAAAAAAAAAACAATTTCTCCACCCGGGCCTGCGAATCGGTACCCGGATTTGACGCCTTCCATGAGAAGATGCATCGCCAGCTTACCATCGCGGGACGCAGTCCGGCCACGATCCGCAACTACCTGAGCTACCTGGCCAAAATCGGTTTGCGCTATCACGAAATACCGGTGCACCTGTCCACTGAACAGATCCACAACTACCTCTACGACACCCTTGCACAAAGGCCCACGCCCTCCGAGTCATTTTTCAAGTTGACGGTGTATGCGCTGCGGTTCGCGTTCCGTGCGATGGGCATGACGGGCCGGTTGGTTGAACTGCCTAA
>SXQR01000028.1 GCA_005792865.1 Flavobacterium sp.
CCTGCAACTCGATCGCCGCGGGGCTCATGGTCACGACCATACCCGCCGATTTTAATTGCGCCAGGGTAAGTTCGCGGGACATATATCCAAAGAATGATACACCGATTGTCGTGCCGTCGGGTTTGCTTTCGGGAATGCTGAAAAAACCTTCTTCATTCGAGACCTGGTTTTGCGACCGGTCGATGCTGATGTTCGCGTAAGGAAGGACTTCCCCAGTCTTCGCGTCCACAACCTTTGCCGAAACCTGTCCAAGTGAAATCTGCGAAAAGCCAATTAATAGCAGGCTAAAAAGTAAATTTTTAAGCATGGCAAATTATTTTTTGGTAAATATATATAATCGTAAAGATCGCATGACGAGCGGCTTTGGCAATTGTTTCAGTGGCCGCGGAAAAAACACAATGTTTCCTTAAAGGCAATTCGCTTGCGGGAAAGGAAACGTAACTTTAAGTATTGTTTAACTTGCGGGTAATTAAAATTTTAGACTATGAAAAATTTCATTCGGGCATTTTTTGCCTTAGCCATTTTGGCCGGCTTTACAGGTTGTGACGACGACGATGACAACAATGAAGACAACATCAACTTTTCGGCCACGCTTTCCGGAGTGTCCGAAGTTCCGCCCAACACCTCAACCGCTACGGGGACTGCGACTGCCACCTACAATGAGACCTCGAACCGCCTTTCCATAACGGTACCCTATACCGGAATGACCGCCACGGCCGCACACATCCACAAAGGTGCTCCTGGCGCAACGGGCCCCGCGGTGTTTCCATTTTCGACGCTGACTTCTCCATTGACTCTTTCCAATATCGAACTCACCGAAGCACAAGAGGATGATTTGTTGAGCGGCATGTATTATGTCAACATCCACAGCGCCGATTTTCCCGATGGCGAAATCAGGGGGCAGCTCACAGAGGATTGACAGTGCCAAAATACCGGGCTTGACATTGTCAACTTGCGTTGTTTGCGTACTTTTGCGGCAGTAAAACGCAAACCATGAAACCAGACCTTTTCCAGGCGCCCGATTACTATCTGTTGGACGAATTGCTTACCGAGGAACAACGCCTTGTTCGCGATGCGGCCAGAGATTGGGTCAAGCGCGATGTATCGCCCATCATTGAGGAATATGCGCAGAAAGCCGAATTCCCCAACCAGATCATTAAAGGTTTGGCCGATATCGGGGCGTTTGGCCCCTATATTCCCGAAGAGTACGGGGGTGCGGGCCTCGACCAGATTTCCTACGGCCTGATCATGCAGGAAATCGAGCGCGGCGATTCGGGTGTGCGTTCGACGGCATCGGTACAATCATCCCTTGTCATGTACCCGATCTGGAAATATGGAAATGAGGAACAGCGCAAAAAATACCTTCCCAAACTTGCCAGCGGTGAGTGGATGGGCTGTTTTGGACTGACCGAACCCGACTACGGATCCAATCCAGGCGGAATGGTCACCAATTTTAAGGACAAAGGCGATCATTACCTGCTCAACGGTGCCAAGATGTGGATTTCAAATGCGCCCTTCGCGCAGGTTGCCGTGGTGTGGGCCAAAGACGAATCGGGACGCATCCACGGACTTATCGTCGAGCGCGGCATGGAAGGCTTTTCAACACCTGAAACCCATAACAAATGGTCCCTCCGCGCATCTGCGACCGGCGAACTGATCTTTGACAATGTCAAGGTTCCAAAGGAAAATCTTTTGCCCAATAAATCAGGGCTTGGGGCACCGCTTGGATGCCTGGATTCGGCACGGTACGGAATTGCCTGGGGCGCGATCGGTGCCGCGATGGACTGTTATGACACGGCATTGCGGTATGCAAAGGAGCGCGTCCAATTTGACAAACCCATCGGTGCGACGCAACTTCAGCAAAAGAAATTGGCCGAAATGATCACCGAGATCACCAAGGCCCAGTTGCTCACCTGGAGGCTCGGGGTGCTTCGCAACGAAGGCCGCGCCACCACCGCGCAGATTTCCATGGCCAAGCGCAACAATGTGAACATGGCCATCGAAATTGCCCGTGAAGCCCGCCAGATCCTCGGGGGAATGGGCATTACCGGCGAATATTCGATCATGCGCCACATGATGAACCTCGAATCGGTCATTACTTATGAAGGTACCCACGATATCCATTTGTTGATCACCGGGATGGACATCACGGGATTCGCGGCATTCAAATAGGAAAGATCATAGTTAATTCAAGAGCCTCCATACGGAGGCTTTTTTCATTATCGGACCACGGGCTCGTCAGTGGTCGAGACCGGAGTATGGCCGCTCTTGCGGAGTTGGTCCTCGATCTTCTTTTTTTCAATCTCGAGCCGCTTGTCGACAGTTTCGTAGATTTTTTTATAGCGCGCGACATCGCCGGCGTAGAATTTATTGCTCTCGGCAAATTGGACGCTGTCGATCTCGTATTTCCTGTAGATGTACGTTCGCGGATCGAGATTGTTTTTTTCGATCGACATTGGCCGTTGCGTCCGGATCGCTTCCAATATCGACAGGTCGTAAATGATATCGACCATTTTGTCTTCCGAAATCAGGTTGTCGGGTTCTTTGACCACCTGCTTCGTGCACGAAAGCATCAGGGCAGCAAAGGCAATGATGTGGAGAATACTTTTCATCGGTTGAAGAGTAAACGCGAGGAATCGCGGTTAAGTATGCCGCGTCCCGATTCATAGGCAAGGGCACCGTTTACAAAGGTATGGGTAACCGATGCGCCAAAACGCGTACCCTCAAACGGCGACCATCCGCATTTGTATAAGATATTGTCGTGGTGCACGGTCCAGGGCATATCGGTATCCACCAAAACCAGGTCGGCGAAATAACCCTCCCTGATAAAACCGCGATCCTTTATCTGGAACAGGATGGCCGGATTGTGGCACATTTTCTCGACCAGTTTTTCAATTGACAATTTTCCCCGAGCCACAGCCTCAAACATGGCCGGTACGGCGTGTTGGACCAGAGGTCCGCCCGAGGGTGCCGAGAGGTAATTTTGGCTTTTTTCCTCCCGCGTATGTGGAGCGTGATCGGTGGCGATGACGTCGATGCGCCCATCCAGTACCGCGTCCCAAATCGCGTCCCTGTCGCCTGCAGTCTTGACCGCAGGGTTCCATTTGATGAAATTGCCCTTTGTTTCATAGTCGGCGTCGGTGAACCACAGGTGGTGCACGCATGCTTCGGCCGTTATTTTTTTCTTTTCAAGCGGAATTGAATTGTCAAAAAGTTCAAGCTCGCGCGCTGTCGATACATGGAAAATGTGCAGTTTGGCCCCCGTTTTTTTAGCCAGCGCGACCGCTTTGGAGGAAGAAATGTAACAGGCTTCGGCACTG
Organism: Flavobacterium sp.; assembly: GCA_005792865.1. Lineage (GTDB taxonomy): Bacteria > Bacteroidota > Bacteroidia > Flavobacteriales > Flavobacteriaceae > Flavobacterium. The sequence continues at coordinate 3,321 of SXQR01000028.1, forward strand.
CGGATTTCGGGATGGCACCTCACGGGGATTTCCTCGCCGTAAATTTGCCTGTAATGGTCAAGGTTTTTGCGGATGGTTTGTTCGTCCTCGCAATGCACGGCGATGATGGCCGGGGCGTGGCTAAATATTCCTTCCAGCGCGGCATCGTTGTCCACCAGCATGTTTCCCGTGCTGGAACCCATGAAGATCTTGATGCCTGCCGTATTTTTCGCGTTGAGCGCCTTTACTTCTTCAAGATTATTGTTTGTGGCTCCAAGCATGAAGGAATAATTCACATGCGAGTCGCGCGCGGCGATGTCGAACTTTTGCTCAAGCAGGTCCAGTGTGACGGCATTGGGTACGGTATTGGGCTGTTCGATAAAGGAAGTGATCCCGCCCGCTGCGGCGGCCCGTGATTCGGTTGCGATGGTGCCCTTGTGCGTGAGGCCCGGCTCCCTGAAATGCACCTGGTCGTCAATCGCGCCCGGCATCAATACCTTCCCCTTAGCGTCAATTTCAAACGTAGCTCCCTGGAATGAAATACTGCCGCCCACCCTTTCGATCCGCCCGTCCCGGATCAACACATCGCCTTCGGTGGTCCTGCCTTCATTTACGATGCGCGCATTCTTGATCAGGATTGGTTTCATAAGCGTTTACAAACGGTTAAAAATGTTTCGGACACGAAGCCAGACCACGCCGAGGACCGCTTCCGATATGATGGCGTTGCTCATCTTTGACTTGCCCAGCGTCCTGTCGGTGAATATGATCGGAACTTCAACAAGCCTGAAGCCTGTGGAAAATGCGCGGTATTTCATCTCGATCTGGAACGCGTACCCAATGAACCGGATGCGGTCAAGCCCGATCTTCTCCAGGACTTCACGCCGGTAGCAAATAAAGCCGGCCGTGGCATCGTTAATCTTCATTCCCGTAATGATCTTGACGTATATCGACGCAAAATAGGAAAGCAGAACCCTACTCAGAGGCCAGTTGACGACGTTCACCCCCGTGATGTAACGGGACCCAATGGCCATGTCGGCACCTGTTTCACAGGCATTCAAAAGTTTGGAGAGGTCATCCGGGTTGTGAGAAAAGTCGGCGTCCATTTCAAAAATGAAAGCATAATCCCGCTCGAGCGCCCACCTGAATCCATGCACGTAGGCGGTTCCCAAACCGGATTTTTTGCTGCGGACCTCGAGGTGGATCCTGCCGGTGAACTCGGGAATAAGTGACCTGACCAGGTTGGCCGTGCCGTCGGGCGAATTGTCATCCACCACGAGCACGTGAAAGCGCCCGTCAAGTGACATGACCTTGCGCAGCATCGCTTCGATGTTCTCGATTTCATTGAAGGTCGGAATAATTACGATGCAGTCGCCCATACGCCGGTTTGCGCAAAAGTAATGCATTTGAGGTATAATAAAATATTAATGGGCCGCCGTTTTCCGATTGCAAATATTTGTAAACATTTGCATCGGCTTTTTGCGCGTTTGCCTAATTTTACGCCATGACCGAGCAACTGTTGCAACCCCGTATGGCAACTCCCCAGGATTGGGCCACCGCCATCTTCCTGCTTGCGGTTGTCCTGGTCGCCATCAGCAGGACGGTATTTGAAAAGCGTTTTTCAGACTTCGTCCGGCTTGGGATATCCGACAAGTATGTCAAGGTTTACCGCGATCCGGGCCATATGACCGGCGGCTTCACGATCCTTTTGTTTTTTGTTCAGCTGATCTCGCTATCTTTCTTCATTTTGCTCGCCCTGCACAAATTTGGATACGCCGCCAAGACCGATTGGCTGCTGTTTACCAGGATCATCACGTTGCTGGGCACCTTTATCCTGGCAAAATTCCTGATGGACAAGATCATTGCCGTGTCATTCAACATCGAGGAATTTGCTGAACAGTTCAACCTGAGCAAAGTCAGCTACCGCACTTACCTTGCACTGATGCTTTTGCCCGTCAATGCGATCTTGTATTATAACGATGCGCCGGATATTGTTTATTATGTGCTCATCACTGCGATATTGACAATCAATCTGTTAACTTACTTACTTGCGTTGAAGAATTATCAAAATTTCATCGTGGGGAAGTTGTTTTATTTTATTTTGTATCTTTGCGCTCTTGAAATAGGCCCCTACTATTTTATGTATTATTGGTTTAGCCGGAATTAATACAAGAGACCGACGTTATATGAAAGTGAAAACAATTTTGGTGTCGCAACCAGAGCCTAAGGTCGAGAATTCGCCATATTTTGAACTTCAGCAAAAGCACAAAGTCAAGATCGATTTCAGGCCTTTCATCCATGTCGAGGGCGTCAGCGCCAAGGACATCAGGTTGCAGAAGATTGACATCGGAAATTACACTGCCATCATCCTGACCAGCAAGAACGCGGTCGATCATTTTTTCAGGGTTGCCGACGAGATGCGTTACAAGGTGCCGGAAGGCCTGAAGTATTTTTGCCAGTCCGAAGCCATTGCATATTACCTCCAGAAATACGTTGTTTATCGCAAGCGCAAGATTTACGTCGGTCAGAAGGACTTCGCCGACTTGAGCCCCCTGATCAAAAAGTACAAGGATGAAAAATTCCTTTTGCCTGCATCTGACCAGCTCAATGTCGAGGCGCCCATCACCCTGAACAGCCTCAAGGTCGATTGGACACAGGCCACCTTTTACAAAACCGTAATGAGCGATCTTTCGGACTTGGCGGATGTGTATTACGACGTACTGGCGTTTTTCAGCCCAACGGGGATCAAATCGCTTTTCAAGAATTTCCCCGACTTCGAGCAAAACAATACCCGCATCGCCGTTTTTGGCAGCACCACGCAAAAGGAAGCGCTGGACCATGGGTTGCGTGTGGACATCATGGCCCCAACGCCGGAGGCACCTTCCATGACCATGGCGCTTGACAAGTACATCATCAAGGCAAATAAGGAAACCAAATAAGTTGGCTTTACAAAATAAAAAAAGAGCTGTCCGTGGGGCAGCTCTTTTTTGTTGAATTAATAATTATTATCCGCGAGGGGCGCCTTCCATGATTTCGGCGTTGGCAAACTCTTCGAACTTGGCAAAGTTGTCACGGAATTTGAGCGCGAGCTCCCGTGCCTTTTCGTCATAAAGCGCCTTGTCTTCCCAGGTGTTGCGGGGGTTGAGAATTTCGTCAGGGACGTTCGGGCATGATTGCGGCTGCGCAATTCCAAACACCTCGTGGTTCAAATATTCCACCTGGTCAAGCTCGCCGTTAAGGGCGGCGGTGATCATCGCGCGTGTATACTTCAGTTTCATCCGGTGTCCTACGCCATAAGGGCCTCCGGTCCAGCCGGTATTGATGAGCCAAACCTTTACGTCAGCTTCCTTCATCTTCTTGCTTAGCATTTCGGCGTAACGCGTAGGATGCAGCGGCATGAACGGCGCGCCGAAACAGGCCGAAAAGTTGGGCTGTGGCTCGTTAACGCCGGCCTCTGTTCCTGCAACTTTCGCGGTATATCCTGATATAAAGTGATAGGCCGCCTGCCCTGGTGTCAATCTTGAGATCGGAGGCAGGATGCCGAAAGAATCCGCAGTCAGGAAAAAAATATTCTTTGGGTTGCGCCCTATCGATCCGGGCTGGATGTTGTCGATGTGGTAAATAGGATAGCTTACGCGTGTATTTTGGGTGATCGAAATGTCTTCAAAATCCACCTCATTGGTGCCTTCCTTGTACACGATGTTCTCGAGGATTGCACCGCGTTTGATGGCACGGAAAATATCCGGCTCGTTTTCCTCGGTCAGGTTGATGACCTTCGCGTAGCATCCGCCTTCAAAATTGAAGACCGTGTTCTCGCTGGTCCAACCGTGCTCGTCGTCGCCAATGAGCTTGCGGTTGGGATCGGCAGACAAGGTAGTCTTGCCCGTTCCCGAAAGCCCGAAGAATATCGCCGTGTCACCCTGTTCGCCAACATTGGCGCTGCAGTGCATAGGGAGTGCGTTCTTATAGACCGGAAGGATGAAATTAAGTGCCGAGAAAATGCCTTTCTTCATCTCGCCCGTATACCCGGTTCCGCCCACAAGCGCGATTTTCCGCGTAAAGTCCAAAATGGCAAAGTTGTGCTGGCGCGTACCGTCAACTGCGGGATCGGCCTTGAAGCCCGGCGCGCAGATCACGTGCCAGTCGGGTGAAAAAGATTCCAGTTCCGAAGCTTCGGGACGCAGGAACATGTTGTAGCAAAAGAGGTTTGACCAGGGTGTTTCGGTCACGGCGCGAACGTTGAGCCTGTAATTCGGATCGGCACAAACATAGCTGTCGCGCACAAACACTTCCTTATTGGAAAGGTACGCGGTCATCTTGTCATAAAGCGCATTGAATTTCGCCGGTTCGAAAGGGATGTTCACTTTGCCCCACCAAACCTTGTCGGCGGTAACCGCGTCCTTGACGATAAAGCGGTCCTGCGGTGAGCGGCCGGTAAATTCACCGGTATTGATGGCGAGTGCGCCGGTGGAGGATTCGGTGCCCTGTCCCTTCGCGATCGTGATGTCGTGAAGTTCGTCGGGGCTCAGCTGGTATTGAACGTTGGCATTTCTTATTCCAAGACCTTCTAACGAAATCGATTTCGTAGACAGTGTGTTCTGATCCATAAAAGAGGCGTTAATTGTGTTGTAAACTAGGAGGCAAAAGTAAAAATTAATATTTAGAAACGTTTTGGTAACGTGGGATTTTATGTTTTTTTGCGCAGAAAATCGATAAAAAGCAGCAACCAGGCGACAACGAGCAGGACCCCGCCAAGAGGCGTGATGAAGACGATGGGACGAAAGTCGAAGCCCGTCAGCCCGGCGGTCGAGATCAGGTACAATGACCCGGAAAAAAGAACGATTCCCGATGCCGCCAGCAAGGCCGAAGCCCGTCTCGCCTTACGGCCAAGCACCGTTACCGATCCGATGGCCAGCAACAGCAAGGCATGGTAAAATTGGTAACGTACGGCGGTCTCAAAAATTGCCGCGCGGCTTTCCTCCAGCGCATCTTTTAACGCATGAGCGCCAAATGCGCCCAAGATCACCGCGGTCATTCCAAAAAAGGCGGCGGCGGCAAGAATCTTCTTTTCCATAAAAAAGGTTTCGGCAAAGTTACCTTAATCGACGCGATAAACAGAATCCTTACCTTTGCAGCCTAAGCAAAAAAAATGAGAAACATCCTGATTGTCGGAGCGGGGCGTTCGGCGTCCTCACTGATCCGATATCTGCTCGATAAATCCATTGCCGAAGACCTCCACCTGGTCATCGCCGACCTTTCCCCCGAAACCGCTTCCCGCAAGACCGGCGGGCATCCGCGCGCAACCCCCGTTGCCCTGGACATTGCCGACGGCGACCAGAGGCGCTCCCACATTGCCGCCGCCGACCTGGTGATCTCAATGTTGCCGGCCATGCTGCACACCCAGGTTGCCCGCGACTGCATCGATCTGGGCAAGCACCTGGTCACCGCGTCGTATATCAGCGAGGCGATGCAAAGCCTGGATGCCGAGGCGCGCGCCAGGGGCCTGGTCTTCATGAACGAGATCGGGCTTGATCCCGGCATCGACCACATGAGCGCGATGAAGGTGATCGACGGCATCAGGCAAAAGGGTGGTAAGATGATCCTGTTCGAGTCGTTTTGTGGCGGCCTCGTGGCTCCTGAATCCGATGACAACCTTTGGAACTACAAATTTACCTGGGCGCCAAGAAACGTTGTGCTGGCGGGCCAGGGCGGGGCGGCCAAATTCATCCAGGAGGGCACCTATAAATATATACCCTACCACAGGCTTTTCCGGCGTACGGAATTCCTCGAGGTGGAAGGCTACGGGCGTTTTGAGGGATATGCAAACCGCGATTCGCTTAAGTACCGAAGCGTTTACGGGCTTGACAACGTCCTCACTATGTACCGCGGCACGATCCGCCGGGTCGGCTTCTCAAAAGCCTGGAACATGTTCGTGCAGCTGGGCATGACCGACGACACTTACATCATCGACAATTCCGAAAATATCAGCTACAGGGAATTTACCAACCTATTTTTGCCATACCATCCCACAGATTCGGTAGAGATCAAGCTTCGGCTGCAGTTGGGGATCGACCAGGACGATATCATGTGGGACAAACTTCTCGAACTGGAGCTGTTCAATCCCAACAAGGTCGTCGGCATCAAGAATGCCACGCCGGCGCAAATACTCGAAAAGATACTTTCGGACAAATGGACGCTCAATCCAAATGACAAGGACATGATCGTGATGTACCACAAGTTTGGGTATGAATTGAACGGGGAACAGCATCAAATCGATTCCAAAATGGTCTGCATCGGTGACGACCAAACCTATACCGCGATGGCCAAGACCGTGGGGCTGCCGGTTGCGATGGCGGCGCTGCAGATCCTAAACGGAAAGATCACGACCCCCGGCGTACAACTGCCGTTGTCTCGTGAAGTTTATGAACCCATTCTTGAAGAACTGGAGATGTTCGGCGTGCAGTTCAAGGAGACAGAGATGCCTTACATCGGATACAACCCCGATAAGCTTTAATTGAGCGGAATGTAGAAATGGAATGCGGCCCCCTCGCCCGGACGGCCTTCTGCGCGGATGAACCCGCGGTGGTTGTCGGCAATCTTGCGTGCGATGCTGAGCCCGATTCCCGTTCCCACATATTCCAGTTTGCCGTGGAGGCGCTGGAACAGGCCAAAGATCCTTTCGGCGTATTGCTGCTCGAAACCGATGCCGTTGTCGCACACGGTAATCCTTCCGTAATCGGAATCGTGTGCCGGACCATCAAAGGATAACTCTGAACCCTTAAGGTCGGTCCGGGAAATCTTGATGTGGAGCGGGCGTTCCGGATGTGCGAATTTCATCGAATTGGAGATCAGGTTGAAAATGACCTGCCGGAACTGGAACGGGATGACTTTCATTTCCCTGAGGTCCGAAACTTCCGTAATGCAACCGCTCGTATTGATTTCTTCCTGCAGCTCCCCGAAAATTTCCTCCATCATGTGGTTAAGGTTGAGCTTTCGGAATGATTTTTCGGCAATCTCGACCTGGGAAAAATCCAACAAATCACGGATCAAAGCCTGCATCCGCCCGGCTGCGTTCCCAATCCTTTCAAAATAATGCCTACCGTCCGGGGATAATTTATGGGCCTCCTTTTCCTCGATCCAACTGGTGAAGGTCTGGATCTTTCGCAGCGGTTCCTGGAGGTCATGGCTGGA
>SXQR01000029.1 GCA_005792865.1 Flavobacterium sp.
CGCCCTTGGAAAAATTAGCAAGTTTTTGAGACAGGAGCATGACCTGTTCCTGATAGACCGTAATGCCGTAGGTGTCCTTCAGCAGGTCCTCGCAAGCGGGAAGGTCGTAGGTAATTTCTTCTTCGCCGTTTTTTCGTTTGATAAAGCTCGGGATGTAGGCGATAGGCCCGGGCCGGTACAGCGCGTTCATCGCAATCAGGTCGCCAAACACCGTGGGTTTGAGTTCCTTCATGTACTTCTGCATTCCGGGACTTTCGTACTGGAAAATACCCACCGTCTCGCCGCGCTGGAAGAGTTCATAGGTCTTGGGGTCGTCAATGGGGAATTTGTCCGGATCGAGCTGTTTGCCCGTACGGTACTTCACGAGTTTGACCGTATCCTTGATCAGGGTCAGGGTCTTCAGTCCCAGGAAGTCCATCTTGAGCAGGCCGGCACTTTCCACGACCGAGTTGTCAAATTGCGTCACGTAAAGATCCGAATCCTTCGCCGTCGCCACCGGGACAAAGTTCGTAATATCGTCCGGCGTGATAATGACCCCGCAGGCGTGGATGCCCGTGTTGCGGAGCGTTCCCTCCAAAACCTTCGCCTGCCTGATCGTGATCGCCCCCAGGTCGTTTTCCTCGGCCAGGCTGATGAGTTCCCTCACGCGGTCAAAGTCTTCCTGCCGGAGCGCGGACTTGAGCTTGTCGCGGTCCAGGCTGAAAATTTTGGCCAGGCTCATCGTGTTGGGGATCAGTTTTGAAATCTTTTCGGCTTCAAAAAGCGGCAGGTCAAGCACGCGGGCCGTATCCTTGATCGAGGATTTGGCTGCCATCGTTCCATAGGTAATGATTTGGGCGACCTGTTTCGAGCCGTATTTGTTGATGACATAATCCATGACGCTCCCGCGGCCCTCATCGTCAAAATCGATGTCGATATCGGGAAGCGAAACCCTGTCCGGATTGAGGAAACGCTCAAAGAGCAGATTGTATTCAAGCGGGTCGATATTGGTAATGCCGAGGCAATACGCGACCACCGAACCAGCCGCCGAACCCCTTCCCGGCCCAACCGAAACGCCCATGTTGCGCGCCGCCGCGATGAAATCCTGTACAATCAGGAAATAGCCCGGATAGCCGGAGTTTTCAATGGTAAGCAGCTCGAAATCGATGCGCTCGGTGATCTCTCTTATCCTGTCCGAATCGGTTTCCGATAAAAGTTCCGGATAGCGCTTTTTGGCCCCTTCGTAGGTCAGGTGGCGCAGGTATTTGTTCTCGCCGCGTTTTCCTCCATCCGATGCATCTTCGGCAACGGAGAACGCATCGGGAATGTCAAATTTGGGAAGCAACACGCCGCGGGAAAGGTCGTAAATCTCAATCTTGTCAATCACTTCCGCGATACTGGTGATCGCCTCGGGCAGGTTCGCGAAAAGCGATTTCATCTGTCCGGCATCCTTGAAATAATATTCCTGGTTCGGGAGACCGTACCGGTAACCCCGTCCGCGTCCTATCGGCGTAGCCTGCTTTTCACCATCACGCACGCACAACAGGATGTCGTGTGCATTCGCATCCTCTTTGTCGATGTAAAAAATATTGTTGGTCGCGACGATTTTGACGCCGTTGCGCCTTGCCATCGGAACCAAAGACTCGTTCACGCGGTCCTCATCTTCCTGGCCATGGCGCATGACCTCGACATAGAAATCATCGCCAAACCGCGATTTCCACCACTGCAAAGCTTCCTCTGCCTGGTGTTCACCCATGTTGAGTATCTTATTGGGGATCTCACCACCGAGGTTGCCGGAGAGCACGATAAGGTCATCCTTATACTGTTCGATGACGCCCCGGTCAATGCGGGGAACGTAATAAAAGCCATCGGTATAGGCGATGGAAGACATTTTGGCAAGGTTGTGATACCCTTTTTTGTTCTTGGCAAGGAAAACGACCTGGTAGCCATTGTCCTTTCGGGTCTTGTCACGGTGGTCCTCACATACGTAAAATTCGCATCCCACGATGGGTTTCAGCGGAGACTCGACCGGTTCTTCGCCGGCGGCTGCGAGCTCCTTGTTCCTTGCATCGACGCCCTTATTGTGGCCCAGCACTTCCTTGACAAAATGGAACGCGCCCATGAGATTGGCGTGGTCGGTCATGGCGACGGCCGGCATCTTGTGTTTCACGGCTGCCTTGACAAGTGCGGGCACGCTGATGGTGGATTGCAACACCGAGAATTGCGTATGGTTGTGCAGATGCGCAAAGCGGGCGCCCTCAAGCGAACCAGATTCCACTATCGCGGGTTGTAAGCTGTCGGGCCTGAGCGATTGGCGCAAAGCATCCGACGCCGCCCGCAGGTTGATGTGCCTGAGCCCGATAAGCTGGATCGGTGCAGGATTTTCGCGGTTGTAACGGTCAAAATAGTCCTGGGGAAGGTCGAGTTCTTCCTTGGTGAATGCCTGCCTGCGGATAAGTTCCAGGAAACATCGCGCGGTCGCCTCCACGTCTGCCGACGCATTGTGCGCCTCCGAAAACGGCTGCCCAAATAGGTATTGGTGAAGCTCGGTCAGCGTAGGTAACTTGAACTTGCCGCCACGGCCCCCGGGGAGCTTGAGGATTTCGGCGGTGCATTCGGTGCAGGTGTCAAGCACGGGCATCGATGATATTTCACACTCCATGCCCAGGCGGTAAAATTCAGCACCCAGGATGTTGATGTCGAAACCCACATTCTGGCCCACGAGATATTGCGCGCGCGCCATCGCATCCTTGAATTTTTCGAGTGATTCCTTGAGGGAAATCCCGTCGCGAATGGCGAGTTCGGTGGAGATTCCGTGGACGCGTTCGGCATCGTATGGAATATTGAATCCTTCCGGCCGCACCAGGCAGTCGAAGTGTTCCAGTAGCTTTCCGTTTTCATCGTGAAGTTGCCACGCGAGCTGTACGCAACGGGGCCAGTTGGCGCTGTCTGAAATGGGTGCGTCGTAACGCTTGGGAAGTCCTGTGGTTTCGGTGTCGAAAATTAAGTACATGGCTGATAGTTAAGATGTTGTATCGTGGTTCCGAAGCGGGCACCGCAACATCAAAAATAACAGTTTCGGCCAAATCCTTATGCTCAAGTTATCAACAAAAAAAAGCCACCCGGTTGGATGGCTTTCATAAAATATCGTATTCGGTTAGTAACCGCCGCGGTTTCCTCCACCGTAGCCTCCGCCACCGCGAGAATCACGTCCTCCGCCGCCTCCGTAACCGCCACCGTATCCGCCGCCTCCGCGTGAATCACGGTTAAAACCTCCGCTGCTGCGGCGCTCGCCCTCAGGACGCGGCTCCGATTTGTTCACCACGATGGCACGGCCCTGGACGGTTGCACCGTTCAGTTCATTGATCGCTTTTTGTGCTTCGTCGTCATTCGGCATTTCCACAAAGCCGAATCCTTTGCTTCTTCCGGTAATCTTGTCCATAATGATCTTGACGGAATCAACTTCTCCGTAAGCTTCAAATGACTCTCTTAAATCTGCTTCCCCAAGACTGAACGGAAGGCTTCCAACGAAAATATTCATAACAAGTAATTTAGATTGTAACAAATATAACCTTTAATTGCACACGGTTGCCCAAATATTTCAATTAATGGAAAATAAAGTCGATAATAATTTCTTTTAGCCAAGTTCCTGTGTGCCAGAGGGAAATAAAAAACCGCCCGAAGGCGGCATATTAAAACAGTTCCGGTACCACCGGCAGCTTGTAAAACCTGCCGTATTGGTAATTTAGGATCTCTCCGCCCAGCGGGTTCTCATCAACATTGATCGCATTGAATCGAAACGTACCCGTGATGGTCTTGTTCTCGGTGTCGTATTCCTCGATCTTGATCTCGCCATCGCCAAGGCCTACTCCGGTTGTATGAAAAAGCGTTTCCCCGTCTTTTTCATACAAGTAGCTGGCCTTTCGGTTTTCGCTGGTGCCCAAAGCATATGTACCGGGATTAGAATTGTGTGTTTGGAG
>SXQR01000030.1 GCA_005792865.1 Flavobacterium sp.
ACTATGCGCACTACTATCCTTGTCCTGCTGATTTTCCTTACGTCGGTGGCGATGCAGGCGCAGTGTGCGATGTGCCGCGCAGCGCTGGAGAGCGAGGGCAACACCCTGAAGGCCGAAGCCGTAAACGACGGGATTGTTTACCTGATGGCGATCCCGTACATCCTCGTGGCCGGAATCATGTATTACGTGTGGCACACGCGCAGGGCTGCGAAGTCCTGACTACTTCAATCCGTCGATCGAAACCGAAAGATCGCCCTGAATCTTCAGGAAGGCCAGGATCGCCTTGTTCGTGAGTTCGATTTTTGAGAATTCCACTTCTTCCAATTTTCCGTTGACAAAAACCCCGGGTATGGGCGAGTAATTTTTCATGTACTGTTGCATCTGCTTCTTCCCATCCTCCAGATTGGGCTTGATGGAATACCGGCATGCCTCGCGGATCTTGCGCAGCACAAGGCCTTCCGCCAGCCAATTGGCCGTCCTGAGCAACGTGCTTTTGGTGTCAAGGACATAATCCAGCTGATCGAAGAAAATTTCCTGCGTCTGTGCGTTATACTGCGGAAAACCCGACAGGTAAATCGTCCCATTTACGCTGCCCAGCAAGTCAAGTGCGATCACCATTTTTCCGCCTTTATGCCAAAGCGAAACGTTTTCCACGGTCACCTTTCGTTTTCCCGATCCGAATTCCTGTCCCTTGAAATTGCCGGTAATGATCCGCGATGCATCGGCATAGGTTGATACCGCAACGACGTTAGCGACGAGTTGTTCGGGCATCTTTGAAACCGGTTTAAGCACGATTTTTTCGCGGTCGAACTTGGCTGCGGGTTTTGCTCCGATCAGGGTTTCCACCGATCCCTTGAGTCCCATGTCCAAACTGACCACGCCTTTTTGGAAACGCGCCTCGGTGGTGTACAGTTCAAAGGGTACGATCCGCAACCAGCTTTGGTACGACTCGCTGAGCTGCCTCGGCTGGCAGAGCACATCAAGTGCGTCCAGGACATTGGGCTTAAAGTCCATCGATTTGGAAATGGATTGGTCAATGCTGCGCTCTATTTTGGATCTGAACAAACGGACGGCGGGATTGATCAAATAGGTAATGGCGACTTGCTTGCCCATGATGTTGGTCGTGGGGCTTTCATTCCAATCCAGCGATTCGAGCGTCGTGTCGGTATTGAGCTTCCAGTTTGACAGTCCCACCTTGCTCGACAAGGTCACAGTACCGTTGAAATTGAATTCCCTGACGTCGTACAAATTCACGCCGAGCTTATTGGTCCCAACGCGGTATTTCACGTTTGCCTTGAGTGGCAGCACGGTTTTGATCTTGCCGCCAACGTCCGCAAGTGTGATGGGCGCGAGTTTCCATACCTGCATCTGGATGTCGTCGTCCTCGATGTTCTTGTCGTCGTAGATCAGCCCGGTCATGTATTTGTTCACTTGGATTTCAATATCCTTGAGCTTGATGGATACGGGCATCCCGATATACGAGGCGGTACTTTCATATTTGATCGGGCCGGCATCGTCCGGTTCCGGTTTGAGGGCGGCAATCTTGCCGGTGCTGGAACATCCCGAGAGAATGAGCATAAAAATGATTAACCCAAAGACCGATTTGTTCTGGAATTGCATTTTTTCAAATTTTGATGCCAAAGGTAATGATTGGCCGGGCTTTTTACATTTTTGGATTTTTACGGTTTTGCTGCCGACGATGTTGCATCAATCACTTGACTCTGTAACAATCAACCTCCTTTTCAGTCTTATCCCCGGCGCCCTTAACATTTATTTATTAAGGTCGCTTTTCCCTTATCCCTAATATTGCGTTTTCAAATTCCTGCCACATGATCGAAATCAAGGATTTACACAAGTCTTACAAGACCGGAAATTCCGCGCTTCATGTGCTCAAGGGAATCAATTTCTCGGTGGGAGAAGGCGAACTCGTTGCCATAATGGGCTCTTCGGGTTCCGGCAAATCCACGTTGCTCAATATTCTGGGCATCCTGGACGAGGCCGATTCCGGCAGCTATACATTGGACAAAGTGCCCATCAGGAACCTCAATGAAACGGTCGCTTCCCGCTATCGGAACAAATTCCTGGGGTTCGTATTCCAATCCTTCAACCTGATCAATTACAAGAACGCGCTGGAGAACGTCGCGATGCCGCTGTATTATCAAGGCATCTCGCGCCGGGAGCGCACCGAAATCGCCATGGATTACCTGAGCCGTGTAGGACTTGCCACGCACGCGCACCATTTGCCCAGTGAACTTTCGGGAGGGCAGAAGCAGCGCGTTGCCATTGCCCGTGCGCTTGCTTCCAAACCCAAGGTTTTGCTTGCGGATGAACCCACGGGCGCTCTGGACACAAAGACTTCCTACGAGGTCATGGAACTCATCCAGCAAATCAACGATGAAGGAAAGACCATCCTCATCGTCACGCATGAACCCGACATCGCCGCCATGTGCAAACGCAACGTCGTGCTCAAGGACGGGCTTATCATTGACGACAAGACCATCACCCAACAGCGAGCCCTTAGCTATGTTTAGCATTGAACGATGGCAGGAGATATTTGAGGCCATGTCAAAAAACAGGCTTCGCACGGTGCTGACGGGAATTTCGGTGGCATCCGGCATCTTCATACTCGTGATCCTCCTGGGCGCCGGGCGCGGCCTGCAGAACGGCATCGAGAAGCAGTTTGAACGCGACGCTGCGGGCATCATCGAGGTTTGGAGCGGTGTCACGACCAAAGAACACAAAGGCCTCAATCCCGGCCGGCGCATTCAGTTCCACAACAGCGATTACGATATGTCGGTACAAAAATTTGCGCCGATGTTGGAGAAAAAGGCCGCCACCTACAATTTCTGGAACGGCAACGTGACCTTTGGCAAGGAAACGGGCAACTATCAGTTCCGGGGTGTCTATCCCGATTACCAGTATATCGAAAACGCCACCATCATTGCCGGGCGGTATGTGGGGCAAAACGATATTGCGAATTATGAAAAGGTAGCGGTCATTGGACGAAAAGTCCGGAACGATCTGTTCAAGGGCCAGGATCCGCTGGGCCGGCAGGTGACCATTAACACCATCCCTTTCAAGGTCATTGGGGTTTTTACCGATCCTGCCGGCGAACGCGAGGAGAGCCGCATCTACATTCCCATTTCGACCACGCAAAAAGTCTTTGGCGTCGGCGACCAGATCTCCAATCTTTTTTTTACGATGCCCAAGACCGATGATTACGACAAAGCACTTGCCGAATCGTTGAAGTTCACCAATGGGCTTAAGGAATTCCTTCGAAGCAAGAACATGGTCGCTCCCGATGACGAAGGCGGGATCGGGCTGTTCAACTCGGTAGAGGAAACCAAGAAATTTTATGACCTGAACCTGTATATCCGCCTTTTCTTTTGGTGGGTGGGCATCTGCACGATCATCGCGGGCGTCGTGGGGGTGAGCAACATCATGCTCATCGTTGTCAAGGAACGAACACGTGAAATCGGGATACGAAAGGCGCTTGGCGCATCGCCCGCGTCCATCATCGGGATGATCCTGCATGAAGCGATCTTCATCACCACGATTGCCGGATTCACCGGACTGTTGATGAGCCTGCTTTTGCTCGAGCTCGTCGGGCCGCAGATCCAGAGCGAATATTTTCTGAATCCGCAGGTCGATTTTTCCATCGCCATCACAACGCTGGTTTTACTAATCATTGCAGGTGCCGCGGCCGGGTTTTTTCCGGCCTATCGCGCGGCCCGCATCCGCCCAATCGAGGCATTAAGGGACGAATAACATGTTTGACACGGACAAATGGAACGAAATACTTGAGGCGCTGAGCGCGAACACCTTCCGCACGGTGTTGACAGCATTTGGCGTGTTCTGGGGCATCTTCATCCTGGTGGTCCTGCTCGCTGCAGGGCGCGGACTGGAGAACGGTGTCAAGCAGGGTTTCTCCGGAATCGCGACCAACACGATGTTCATGTGGACGCAACCCACCTCAAAAGCATACAAAGGCCTCAACCAGGGCCGTCAGTTCAATTACAAAAATGCCGATGTCCAGGCGCTTAAGGAAAATTTTCCCGACCTGCGTTTTGTTTCGCCCCGCAACCAATTGGGCGGATACCGCGGCGCCAATAACGTGACGCACGGCACCAAGACCGGCGCTTACACCATCTATGGCGACTACCCCGAACTGATCCAGCAGGAATCCATGGACATCATCCACGGCCGGTTCGTGAACCAGGGCGACATTGACCAGAAACGCAAGGTTGCCGTGATCGGACAGGGCGTCATCACCGAACTTTACACCCCCGGTGAGGAAGTTTTGGGAAGTTACGTCTCGGTCAACGGGGTCAATTTTTTGATCGTTGGGGTTTACAAGAAGAAGGGGAACAACAACAACGGTAATGCGGAAGAAGCGCAGAAGAGCATTTTCATCCCCTTTACCACTTTCCAACAGGCTTTCAACTTTGGCGATACGGTCGGGTGGATGGCGCTCACGGCCCGGGACGGTGCCTCGATAACCGAACTCAAGAAGGGGATCATTGAATTCATGAAAGCCAGGCATGACATCGCGCCAGATGATGAGCGCGCCATCGGGCACTTCGATCTTTATGAAGAATTTTCAAAGGTCAACGGGCTTTTCGCCATCCTCAAGTTCATCGCCTATTTCGTGGGGACGCTGGTCCTGCTGTCGGGGGTGATCGGAATTTCTAACATCATGCTCATCGTCGTCAAGGAACGCACCAAGGAAATTGGCATCCGGCGCGCGCTTGGCGCCACACCGGGTGCGATCCGGTCACAGATCCTCACCGAATCCATTTTCCTGACCATCATCGCGGGCATGGCCGGTATCGCCGTCGCGACGTGATTGCTCTTCGGGCTCAACAAGATGCTGGAGGGGATGCCGACCGAGGATTCGATGTTCATCAACCCGTCGGTGGACCTGTCGGTAGTCTTTGTCGCGCTGATGATCCTCGTGGGATCGGGGCTATTGGCGGGGCTGATTCCGGCGCAACTGGCGATCCGCGTAAAACC
Organism: Flavobacterium sp.; assembly: GCA_005792865.1. Lineage (GTDB taxonomy): Bacteria > Bacteroidota > Bacteroidia > Flavobacteriales > Flavobacteriaceae > Flavobacterium. Next base: position 5,014 of record SXQR01000030.1, read on the forward strand.
CGTGGACGCGCTTCGAACCGAATAAAATCATCAATCAATAACAATGAAAAAAGGAGTAACCGTAACCATTTTGATCTTCATCGCCGTCGTGTTCTTTGGCGCGCTGTACTACCTGTACGCAAAAAACCAGGAACCGCCGGTTGTTTTCCAGACCGAATCGCCGGAGCAGCGCACCATCACCAAGACCACGATCGCCACGGGCAACATCGTCCCTGATGAGGAAGTTTTGATAAAGCCGAACATTTCCGGCATCATCGAGGAGATCTATATCGAAGCGGGCGGATTTGTCAAGGCCGGCGACATGATCGCCAAGATCCGCGTCGTCCCGAACGTTTCCAACCTGAACGCGACCCAAAACCAGGTCGAATCGGCACGCATCAACCTCGAAAATCAGGAAAAGGTGTTCAAAAGGCAAAAGACGCTCTTTGATAAGGGCGTGATCTCGGCAAATGATTTTGATGCCGCGGAGGTTGCCTACAAGCGCGCGAAGCAGGAATACAATGCCACACGCCAGAGTTATGAGATTGTCAAGACGGGGACGACGCGGGGATTGGGCACTGCCGCCAACACCATGATCAGATCGACCGTG
>SXQR01000031.1 GCA_005792865.1 Flavobacterium sp.
CCTGAAACTTTGCGGCTCCGGTGGCGGCGGTTATATTTTAGGATTTACCGAAGACCTCGAGAAGGCCCGCGAATCGCTCAAGGATTACAAGCTGGAAGTCGTTTACCAGTTTTAACCTCCTCCGATGCTGAGCAGGAAAAACAGGCTCACCGCGATGAAGGTGATCGCGATGTTCTCGGTGGTGCGCGGCTATAATATCCCGGTCATTGCGTTGGCGCAGTACCTCGCCGCGATTTTCATTTTGGCGCCCAAGAACATTCCGTCGCTGGACATTCTCCTGGACGGCAACCTCTTTGTCCTGGTCCTGGCTTCGAGCCTTTCCATTGCATCCGGTTACATCATCAACAATTTTTACGATTCCGAAAAGGACCTGATCAACCGTCCCAACAAATCGATGTTGGACCGCCTGGTCAGCCAAAAGACCAAACTCTATGTTTATTTTGGGCTAAACTTCTTTGTTGTCGCCCTTTCGCTGCTGGTTTCATGGCGGGTGGCGGCGTTCTATTCGGGTTATATTTTCCTGATCTGGTTCTACTCGCACAAACTCAAGAAATATCCCATTATCGGCAATGTCACGGCGGCGGTACTTGCCATCCTCCCCTTTTTCGGAATCCTGCTTTATTATGCCAAGCTGGACCGGTTCCGCACCTATGAGCCTGAACAGCTTGCCATCGTCTTCGCCCACGCCGCTTTCCTGTTCCTGCTCCTGCTGATCCGCGAAATGGTTAAGGACCTGGAAAACCTGGCCGGCGATTTTGTGTCGAATTACAAGACCGTGCCTGTCGCCTACGGAGAACTCACTTCAAAAAAAATCATCACCCTGCTGGCGTTCCTGACGCTTTTTCCCGTTTACATCCTGGTGGAGCGTGCCGACGTGGGCCTTATGGACATCTATTTTTACATCTGCCTCGCGGCGCTGCTCTTCATTGTCATGAAACTCTGGAAGAGCGACATGAAACCGCATTACCTGTCGGTCCACAATGTTTTAAAGGTATTGATCGTGGCGGGCGTCTTCTCGATCGTCCTGGTCGAACCGCGCGTGCTGGTTCACGGAAGGGAAATGCTGCGTTGGATGACATTCTAGTTGTGCTTTAATGGTTATGTGTATGGGAAAAATCCTTATCAATCCACTAGCCACTAGTCACCCGCCACTAATAATGGCGGACATTTACTTCGTCCGTTCGCCTTTTCAAGGCTCGGGTCCGGCTATGCTTTGCCAGTTTGCTTCGCTCGTGCCGCCTAAATCGTTGCTTCGCAAAGGATACCCGCTCTATCCGGGCTGCGCACACACCTAATTACCTATCTTTGCAAAAAAGTTACGATGAACCAGCCCAACAGGAACCGAAAAACCTCAGCAACTTCCAAATCCAAGCCGGGCGGGAAGAATCCTACATCCAAGTCGCGCCCACCCATGGAGAAGCGGGCGCAGAAACCAAAATCGGCCGCGGGGCCGGCAAAACCGGCACGACCGGCAAAGACGCCAAAGGCCAATCCCGACGAAATCAGGCTCAATAAATACATCGCAAACTCGGGCATCTGCTCAAGGCGCGACGCCGATATCTACATCCAGAGCGGAAGCGTGCGGGTCAACGGCGAGGCGGTTACCGAAATGGGTTACAAGGTCCAGCCGGGCGACGTCGTGGTCTTTGACGGCAGTACGATCGTCCCCGAGAAAAAGGAATATTTCCTGCTCAACAAACCCAAGAACTTCACGACTGCCGGCGAAGACGAACCTGGCATGCGCAACGTTGCCGAACTCATCCGCGGTGCCTCAAAGGCCAAGCTTCAACCCGTCGGGCGCATGGACAAGAACACCACGGGCCTGCTGCTGTTCACCAATGACACCGACATGATCCGGAAATTCAGCCTGCCGGGGCAACGTTCGGGCAAGATCTACCAGGTCACGCTGGACAAAAACCTGAAATTTGAAGACCTGGAAAAGATTGCGGGCGGCGTCACCCTTGACGGCCACAAATTATATGTGGACGAGATTTCCTATGTTGAGGATCAGCCCAAGACCGAGATCGGCCTCAAGCTACGCACCGCCAACGTGAAGGTCGTTAGGTCGATCTTTGAGAGTTTCGGGTATAATGTACTCAAGGTGGACCGCGTTGCCTTTGCGGGCCTGACCAAGAAAAATTTGCCGCGTGGGAACTGGCGCCCGCTGACCGATCAGGAAGTCATCAACCTCAAGAACCTGTAATCGTCTCCCTTAAATTTCGAGTTCAATGCGCATTTTATTGTTTTGCCTAATCCTGATTGTCATGTCATCGTGTAAAAAATCCGAGGAAACACCAACCTTCGATATGCTGTGCGAAGCGTACTTCAAGGACAAGAGCGCGCTCAATCCTTTGGAAGCCACCCTTTACGGCCAGATGGAATACAATGATCTCCTTGAAATTGAGATGACCGATTCCTACCGGGCAAAACAGGCGGAATTTTACTCGAAATACGACAAGGCGCTCGCCAAAGTGGACACGACCGCGCTGGACGATGAACAGAAACTCAGTTATGGCATCATGGCGTGGGAACTGGAGACGGGCCGCGAAATGCTGCGCCATAACCGAAACCTGATGCCGATCCATCAATTCGACGGGACGCACCTCACCATGGGCATGCTCGCGAGCGGCGAGGGCGCGCAACCCTTCAAAACCGAAAAAGACTACCGCAATTTCCTTAAAAGGCTGGAGCGCTTTGCCGTTTGGATGGATTCGGCCGAAGCATACATGCGCAAGGGCATGGAAAAAGGCATCGTGATCCCGCGTGCACTCGCGCTTCGCGTCGTCCCGCAATTCCGGGACATGGCCAATGGCTCCGTTGAGGACAATATCTTTTACTCGGCGGTGCGGAATATGCCTGCGGGCGTATCGGCGCAAGCCAAATCCGAACTTGAAAAATCCTACGCCGCCGTGATTGCGGACCGCATTGTGCCGCGCTTTAAGCGAATGGCGGATTTCATTGAAAAAGAATACGCCCCTGCCTGTCGTGAGACGAGCGGGATCGGTTCGTTGCCCGGCGGGGATGCACTCTACCGCACACTGGTCAAGCAATGGACCACCACCGACCTTGCCCCGGACGAAATCCATGAACTCGGGCTTCGGGAAGTGGCCCGTCTGCGCAACGAAATGGAAGGGGTGAAGAAACAGGTGGGATTCAAAGGCACGATCAAGGAATTTTTTGACCATGTGCGCGCCCGCAGGGAACTGATGCCCTTTACCGAGCCCGGCCAGGTCATAAGGAATTTTGAAAAGATCCATGACAGGATCCGCCCCAATGTCGACAAACTGTTTTCGCTGCAGCCCAAAACCCCTTTTGAAGTGAGGCGGACGGAGGCATTCCGCGAGAAAACCGCCAGTGCCGAATACATGCAGGGTTCACCGGACGGTTCGCGACCGGGGATTTTTTATGTCCCGATTCCCGATGTGACCAAGTATAATTACTATGCCGATGAAGACCTATTCCTGCACGAGGCCATTCCGGGACATCACTTCCAGGTCTCGCTTCAGCAGGAAAATGAAAAGCTTCCCGACTTCAGGAAATTCAACTGGTTTGGCGCATACGGTGAAGGATGGGCGTTATATACCGAGAGCCTCGGCCATGAATTGGGGCTTTATCGCGACCCATATCAGTATTTTGGCATGCTGGGCAGTGAAATGCACCGCGCCATCAGGCTCGTGGTCGATACCGGGCTGCATTCAAAAAATTGGACGCGTGAGCAGGCGATTCAATATTCGCTTGACAACGAGGCTGAAAGCGAAGCCTCCATTATCGCCGAGATCGAGCGCTACATGGCCATTCCCGGCCAGGCACTTTCCTACAAGATCGGCCAGCTAAAAATCATCGAACTGCGCAAGCGGGCCGAGACCCGGCTTGGCAATCGCTTTGACATCAGGGCATTCCACGCCCAAGTGCTGGAGAGCGGGGTCATGCCCTTGGCACTTCTCGAAAAAAAGGTGGACCGCTGGATTGCCGCAAAATCAAAATAAATTTGGCAATTGTTTAATACGGAGGCGAGAATAAAGAGGTTGGATTTCCGTTAGAGTCTCCGGGGATTTCAAGCTTTTGTTGGATTATTTATTCATTTCGTGTTGATTTTTCCCGTAAATTAGGGAAAGGAAGAAATTCCCTCACACATAATGAAAGACTCCAAATTACCTATATACCATTCCGAAACGCAATTATCCGATGGCGCGCTTAAACAAAATCTGGACTCATTCAATATCCTCTGCCGGAAGATGTTGGATGAAGTGGAAGATTATGCGATCCTATTCCTCGACACGGGCGGCAATATCC
>SXQR01000032.1 GCA_005792865.1 Flavobacterium sp.
CCCGCGGGCTCGACCTCGACGACATCACGCACGTGATCAACTACCAGCTTCCTGACGAAATCGAGACCTACAACCACCGTTCGGGCCGTACGGGCCGCGCCGGAAAACTGGGCACCTCGATCGTGATCATCACCAAGAGCGAACTGCGCAAGATCAGTGCGATCGAGCGCATCATCAAGCAAAAATTCGAAGAGAAGACGATTCCGTCGGGCATCGAGATCTGCGAGATCCAGCTTCTGCACCTGGCCAACAAGATCAAGGATACCGAAGTTGACCACGAGATCGACAATTACCTGCCCGCCATCAATGATGTGCTGGAAGGCCTTTCAAAGGAAGAACTCATCAAGAAGATGGTGTCGGTGGAATTCAACCGCTTCCTGAACTACTACAAGAAGACCCGCGACCTTTCGTCACAGGTGGCCGGCTCACGTCCTGAGGCTTCGGAGAACCAGGTGCGGTACTTTGTCAACATCGGTTCGCGCGATAATTTTGATTGGATGTCGCTCAAGGATTTCCTGAGGGACCGTTTGAAACTGGGACGTGACGATTTGTTCAAGGTGGATGTCAAGGAAGGATTTTCGTTTTTCTCGACCGATGCCAAATACAGCGACAAGGTCATGGAAATCCTCAACAACATGCAGCTTGAAGGCCGACGCATCAACGCCGAGATCTCAAAGAACGATGCCGGTACCCGTCGCGACCACAACGGCCGCAGCGGCGATTTCCAGAAACGCCCGAAATTTGAAAAGGCCTTTCGCGATAAAGGCCCCAAACGCGAGAGCCGCGAGGCATTTGATTCACCGCGCAAGGAGAGCTTTTCGGCTTCCCCCAAGCGTGAAGGATCGCCGCGCCGCACCGCCAACTTTACCGAACGCGCACCCCGCCGTTCAGAGAGTTTCAACGATGCGCCGCGCTCAAAAAGACCGCGCAAGGGTTAACTGTTAATTTTCTAATAATTAAGGTGAGGCTGCAAAATCCAAAGACCCGTTTGACTACTTTTAGCCCGTCAAATAAGGCCATGAGGATTTTTGCAGTCTTGCTTTTTTATTTTACCTGCTTTGCCGCATCGGCACAGGAAACGGCGCCGCAAAAGGTTTCGGGGACCATTGTCAACGACAATACGATGCTGCCGGTTTCAAACGTCAACATCATCAACCTCAACCGCGTGCAGGGCACGGTTTCCAATGAGAAGGGTTATTTTGAACTCGAGGTCGCGGTCAACGACACGCTTCATTTTACCCTGTTGGGATTCCGGTCGCTGCGGGTGCGCGTGACCAATGACTGGCTCAAGACACGCGAAACGACCATTTACCTCACCGAGAAGGCGATCGCGCTTGACGAGGTCGTGGTGCAACCCTACAAACTAACGGGCTATCTCGAAATCGACTCCAAACTCATCCCATTACGCGAAAATCACCGTTACAGCATTTCCGGACTGCCACAAGGCTATGAGGCGGGCGAATATTCACCGGGGGCCTTTGGACGCGTATTGGGCTCAATCTTCAATCCGGCCGACATGCTCTACAATTTCTTCGGGAAGCGGCCAAAGGAACTCAAGAAGCTCCGGCAGCTCCGCAAGGACGACACCGTGCGCAACCTGCTCGAATCCAAGTATGATCGCGAGACCATATCGCTGTTGCTGGGCATCGACAAGAACGAAATCGCCGAAATCCTCCAACGCTGCAATTACTCCGATTCATTTGTCCAGGCGGCCAACGACCTGCAGATCATGGACGCGATCAGCGAATGTTACGAGGAATACAAAATACTCAAGAAAAAATAATCACTTTGCGTTTTGGGTGCGCCAGCGCTGCTCGATGCGTTCGATGTCCTTGATGGAATGACGGGCCCAATGGGTGCGGATTTCAAGCATCTCCATTTGGGACAAGCCCCAGTCCACATCGCTTTTACGGAGCCTCGTGGTCAAATCCTGCAGGATGATCGCCGCCGAAACCGAAATGTTCAGGCTTTCGGTAAAACCCGCCATCGGGATCTTGAGAAATCCGTCGGCGCGCGAAATCACCTCTTCCGACAAACCGTTATTCTCGGTCCCGAAAAATAAGGCAGCCGGGGTGGAAAGGTCAAAATCCGAAAGCAGCGTGTCATCCTGGTGCGGCGTCGTGGCGATGATCCTGTAACCTTTTGATTTTAAGGCATCGATGCAATCCCCCACCGGATCGTACCGGATGATGTCCACCCATTTCTGTGCGCCCATCGCGATTTCTTTATCGATCTTGCGGCCGTAACGCTGCTCGACCACATGCAGCTGCTGCACGCCAAAAACCTCGCATGAACGCATGACGGCGCTGGTGTTGTGCAACTGGAAGACATCCTCGACCGCGACCGTGAGGAAATTGGTCCGGCGGCTGAGCACATCGATGAAACGCGCTTTCCGCTCGGGCGTGAGGAAACTTTCAAGATAGTCCAGGAGCGCCGGATCGTACATCTTTTTCTTGCAAATCTACATAATTTACCCGCCCACCCACCCGGCAATCTACCCGGTTTCAACACCACCGCCCTACCAAAATCCCGCAATTTTCCTTAATTTCAGTTTATGAAAAAACTCATCGTACTCACGGGTGCGGGCATCTCGGCAGAGAGCGGCATCTCGACCTTTCGCGATTCCAACGGGCTTTGGGAAGGCCATGATGTCATGGAGGTGGCTTCGCCGATGGGCTGGCGCAACAATATGGAACTCGTACTCGATTTTTACAACAAGCGGCGCAGGCAATTGCACGAGGTATCGCCCAACCGGGGCCACATGATACTCGCCGGCCTTGAGCAGGAATTCGAGGTCCATATCATCACCCAGAACGTCGACAACCTCCACGAGCGCGCGGGCAGCACAAGCGTCATCCACCTTCACGGCGAACTCTTCAAGGTGCGCAGTTGCGGCAACATCCGCGATGTGAGGCATTGGGAAACCGACCTGTACCGCGGTGATTGCGATGCCGAGGGACACCAGTTGCGCCCGCACATCGTGTGGTTTGGCGAGGCCGTGCCCGAAATGTCGCGCGCCATCGAACTCACGATGCAGGCCGACGTCTTTGCCGTGGTCGGCACCTCGATGCAGGTTTATCCGGCGGCTGGCCTCATTGATTATGCGCCATCGACTGCCCGCCTGTACTACGTCGATCCCAAGCCTGCTGCCCTGCACATCCCTGGCCGGAAGGTCACCGTGATTGCAGAACCGGCATCGACGGGCCTGGAAAAACTCAGGCGCGATTTGTTGGAAAAAAGCTGATAAAACACGGCTTTTTGCCGCTTTTCCGCTTTCATTTTCGCCCCCGAAAAGCTATATTTGCGCTTAATGCGAAATTTATGCAAGACCTGACACAGCTCAGCGCCGTATCACCCATCGACGGCCGTTACCGAAGCAAGACCGCAGTACTTTCAAAATATTTCAGCGAGGAGGCACTTATACGTTACCGCATCAGGATCGAGGTGGAATACTTCATCGCGCTTTGCGGCTTCGGGTTGCCCCAGCTTCGGGAAGTGCCCAAGGATTCATACGCTGCGTTGCGATCGTTGTATACTGAATTTTCGACCGATTCGGCGCACGCCATCAAGGAAATCGAGAAAACCACGAACCACGATGTCAAGGCCGTCGAATATTTCATCAAGGACGCCTTCGAGAAAAACGGCCTGTCTGCCTACCGCGAATTCATCCATTTTGGCCTGACCTCGCAGGACATCAACAATACGGCGATCCCGCTTTCGGCAAAGGAAGCCTTTGAGAACACCTACCTGCCGCAGCTCATCGCGCTGATTGCCAAGCTCAAGTCGCTTTCCCAGGAGTGGAAGGATGTCCCGATGCTCGCACGCACGCACGGCCAGCCCGCCTCGCCTACCCGCCTGGGCAAGGAGATCGAGGTATTTGTCGAGCGGCTCGAACAGCAAATGCGCCACCTTTTCAACATTCCGTTTGCGGCCAAGTTTGGCGGGGCCACGGGGAACTTCAATGCGCATAAGGTGGCATACCCGCAAATGGACTGGAAAAAATTCGGGACCCAATTTGTCGAGGAATCGCTGGGCCTGCACCATTCTTTCCCCACAACCCAAATTGAGCATTACGACCATTTTGCCGCATTCTTTGACGCGCTCAAACGCATCAACACCATCGTCATCGACCTGGACCGCGATATCTGGACCTATGTTTCCATGGATTACTTCAAGCAGAAGATCAAGGCAG
>SXQR01000033.1 GCA_005792865.1 Flavobacterium sp.
GTCCTGTTTGAGGTAGTCGATGAAGTAGTTGAGCGTGTCCACCACTTTTTCATTGTGCGAGCGCGAGCGGATGGTCGAGGCAATATTCTGGACCTGGTCGCTGGTTCCGCCCCAATTGAATACAAGACTTGTATTGCTGGTAAAAAACGGGTTGTTCTCCTCCTTTACCGCGATGGTGGTTTCCATCGCATATATTTTTTCCTTACGGACGTTGACCTGGTGCGCGATTACGAAGGCAATGATGAGGCTCGCCAGGAACCATTTCCAGTAGCTGGCCGTCTTGATCAGGAAACCCTTGAAATCAAAATTGTTGTGGGATTCCAAAAAACCAAAGTCTTTGTTGTCGAGCATAGGTTATCGGGTAAAAAGGAGCGCGGTGGTGGTGACGAGCGTTAGGATGGAAATAATGGTCGTAAAGGACTGGACGCCGGTAGTTCCCGTTCCCCACGATTTTTGCGGCAGCGGTTTCACATACACATAGTCATTGGGTTGCAGGTAATAATATGGCGACTGCAAGGCCTTGACGTCGGTAAGGTCGATGTGGTGGATCTCGGTGCCGTGCGGATATTGACGGATCAGGGCCACCTTCTTGCGGTCGCCAGTCACGGTAATATCGCCTGCGTTCGCAATGGCTTCCAGCATGTTCACCTTCTCCTGCATCAGGATCTTGGATCCGGGCTCGGCAACCTCACCGTTGATGGTATATCTGAAACCGGCAAGCTTTACCGTTACGAAGATCTGGGCCTCCGGCCTGAAATATTCTTCGAGCAGGCGCTTCTCGACCTTGGCCCGAACTTCCTCAAGGGTAAAACCCAAAACATTCAGTTCGCCCAGGACCGGAAGCCTGATGTTGCCATGGTCGTCAACCGTGTAGCCATTGAAGTACAAAGACTCATCGGTCTGGCTGCCCTGCCTGGCGCTTTCGGCCGTATTGAAAATATCCACGATCTGCGGTTCGACCGCCGCGCGAATCGTCACATTGACAATGTCGTTGGTCTGGAGCCTGTATGGTTTAGATGCCACTTCGCTGACCTTGTGAGGGGTTTCGGGACCACCCTTGTCCTGCAGGTAAACCAGATCGCGCACGGGTACGCACGAAGTAAGGACGATTCCCGAAATAAGCAGGAAGGCGGCGGCAATTTTGTTCATGAAGCGGTAATTAGCAAACAAAGATAACTTTTCATTTAGAAAATCAAAACGCGCTACTGCCCGCGCAGGGCGTTCTCGAACGGGACGCGCTGGAGGATGCTCCTTCCAAGGGTGACTTCGTCCGCGTATTCGAGTTCGTCCCCAACCGAAATCCCCCGCGCAATCGCCGAGGTCCTGACACCCGTGGGGCCAATCTGCCGGTAGATGTAAAAATTGGTCGTATCGCCTTCCATGGTGGGCGAAAGCGCAAAAATCACCTCTTCCACCCCTCCTGCCTTGACTTTCTCCACAAGCGATGCTATATTGAGCTGTGACGGACCAATGCCGTCGATGGGGGAAATCTTGCCGCCGAGCACATGGTAAATGCCGCGAAACTGTCCCGTATTTTCGATGGCCATGACGTCGCGGATGTCCTCGACCACGCATATAACGCCATGGTTGCGCGCTTTATTGGCGCAGATGTCGCAAATGCCCGAGTCTGAAATATTGTGGCATACCCGGCAGTACTTGATCTGTGACCGAAGCGCCGTAATGGCCTGTGCGAGGAATTCCGATTGTTCGGCGGGCTGGCGCAGCAGGTGCAGGACGAGCCGCAGCGCGGTGCGCTTCCCGATGCCCGGAAGGCGCGACATTTCGGCGACCGCGTGCTCGAGAAGTTTTGAAGAAAATTCCATGGTGCAAAGATAAGGCGGGTCAATTCATTAGTGAATAATGAATATTCAATAATTAACGGTCAATTGACAATAGGCCAATGTTGGTGCCGGGGACACATTTGAAACACATTGGATAATTTGCAATATCTTCACTTCGTGCAATATGACCGTGACATACAGGGCCTGACCGCTGCAGAAGTATCGGAATCGCGGCAAAAATACGGGGCCAATGTGAGCTCTTCCGGCCGACCCGGCGGTTTGCGGGAAATCCTGCTGCGCACCGCCACCGATCCCATGGTGATCCTGCTGGCGGCCGCCTCCGGAATCTACCTGGTCACGGGTCAGTATGCCGACGCGGTTTTTCTGGCCCTTGCCATCGTGCTTGTGGCGTCCATCTCAATGTTCCAATTTACCCGGAGCCGCCGGGCACTTGAAAACCTAAGCGAATTTTCGCGTCCGCTGTGCCGTGTCATCCGCGAAGGTTCTGATCGGCTCATCAACAGTTCCGAACTCGTCGTGGGCGACTGCCTGGTCATCGACGAGACAGCCCTGATCGCCGCCGATGGCACCCTGCTCCGGTCAAACTGCGGTCGCGGGGACATGTGGTAGCGATGACGGGCGACGGGGTCAACGACGGTCCGGCGCTCAAGGCAGCACACATCGGGATTGCAATGGGCCGGGGAACAGCAATCGCAAAGGATGCGGCGTCCCTTGTCCTGGTAGATGACGACCTCTCTAAAATGGTATCGGCGATCGCGATGGGCCGAAAAATATATGGGAATCTTAAAAAGGCCATCCGCTATATCATCTCGATCCATATTCCAATCATCCTTGTTGTCTTCGTTCCCCTTGCGGCCGGATGGGTTTATCCAAATCTTTTCTCGCCCATCCACGTCATCTTTCTGGAACTGATCATGGGCCCCACGTGCTCGATCATCTATGAAAATGAGCCGATGGAACCGGGGACGATGCTGCAAAAGCCCCGGCCCATGTCCCGCACTTTCTTCAATTGGCGGGAACTGTCGCTGAGCATCGTCCAGGGACTTGTAGTCGCCGGAGGTGTTCTGGCTGCCTATCAATTGTCGGTATGGCAGGATTATGAGGAAAACCTTGTCCGTACGATGGTGTTTTCTACGCTGGTGATTGCCAATATTTTCATGACGTTGGCAAACCGCTCGTTTGAGTACTCGGCTATCGCGACACTGCGGTATAAAAATGACTTACTCCTCGGGATCCTTGCGATAACGGCCATCCTTATGGGAACAATGCTGTACTTTGGACCGGCGGCGCGACTGTTTGGCTTTGAAAGCCCAGGCATCGGCCAATTGGCGATCTGCTGGGTGCTGGGTTTCACAAGCATCATGTGGCTGGAAGCCTACAAGTGGATCAGGAGGATTCGCAATTAAGCGTGAATGACATCAATCGTCACTCATCCCGATTCAAATCCTGCCGCTCCATACTTGGAAAATGGTTTTTTCGCAAATTCATCCCGTAGGTGTAATTGGTGGAAAGAATCACATCATTGCAATCAAAATGTTTGATAACCCCGTCCTTTTGCAGCGCGACTACCCAACACGTGTTTTGGTGCATCCCGTAATCGATGATAAAAATGGCCTGGCCCGTGCCCAAGGGCGTTTCGACCAA
>SXQR01000034.1 GCA_005792865.1 Flavobacterium sp.
CGTCTCGCAGTGGGGCCATGATTTCCGGCCCGCTTACCTCAAGGTCTCCGAACTCAGGAAATGGTTTCCCAAAATCCCGTTCATTGCGCTGACGGCTTCGGCCACGCCCCGCGTCCGCGAAGACATCGTGAACCTGCTGGGGCTGGAGGTTCCGGTGGTTTACCAAAAATCGTTCGCCAGGGAGAATATCGGTTATTTTGTCATCGGCGCCGAAGACAAGCTTCATCGCGCCGGGACGATTCTCAAAAAACACCCGGAGCCATCCATTCTGTACGTGCGCAACCGCCGGGCCTGCATCGACACCTCCGAGCAATTGAAGGCCATGGGAATTACCGCGACTTTCTACCACGGCGGCCTGCAGGCCAGGGAAAAGGAGAAAAACATGCAATTGTGGATGGAGGGAAAAGTGCAGGCGATGGTCGCGACCAATGCCTTTGGAATGGGTATCGACAAAGCCGACGTAAAGACCGTCATCCACCTGCAGCTGCCGGAGAACCTGGAAAATTATTACCAGGAATCCGGACGGGCGGGCCGCAACGGGCAGGATGCCTATGCGATCATGCTTTGCGGGCCGAGCGACGCAGGTGCCGCGCGCAACCAGTTTATTGCCGTGCTTCCGGACAAGGCATTCCTTGCCGAGGTTTACAAGAGGCTATGCAATTTCTGCCAGATCGCGTACGGGGAAGGCCCCGGCGAGGAGTATCGGTTCAACCTGAACGAGTTTTGCCTGGCGTATAACCTGCATCCGGTCCGCACGTTCAACGCCTTGTCATTCCTTGACCGGCAGGGTGTGCTCACTTTGTCGCAGGAATTCAGCGAGAAAGCGACCGTGCAATTTCTCGCAGAATCAAAGGAAGTGCTTCGGTATTGCAGCCTGAACGCCGCCGATGAACCCATCGTCCTGACGATACTGCGCAGCTATCCCGGGATATTTGAACAGAAATCGTCATTCAACCTGGAGATGGTGGCCAGAAAATCCGGTGCCGAAACCCGACGGGTCACCGAAGTCCTGCAACGCATGGAGCAACTCGGGCTGCTGGAATATGCGGCGGTCTCGAGCGATACATCATTCGTGATGAACGACGCGCGCGAGGATGAGCGTACCATCAACCGCATTTCACGAAGCCTTGAGGCCCAAAATGCGCTGAAAATTTCGCAGCTGGAAGCGGTAATCGCGTATTCCCAAAACGAATCAAGGTGCCGAAGCGTTCAGATACTCGACTATTTTGGCGAAAGTGCGGCAAAGGCCTGTGGCCGGTGCTCCTACTGCACGCGGTCAAAGTCCGCCGAAAAATTTCCCATCAAGGACAAAATCATCCAATTGCTCCGCGACAGGCCGATGGATTCGCGCGAAATACAGGAAAGTTTAGGATGCGGCCGCGAGGACATTATCTTTGCGCTTCGGGAGTTGCTCGCAAGCCAGAGCATCGTGCTTGAACCCGGAAACCAATATATCATCAGGAATGACCAATCTTAAGATCGTTTTCATGGGTACGCCCGAATTTGCCGTCGGGATCCTCGAGACCATCGTCACGGCGCAGTACCAGGTCGTCGGTGTCGTGACGGCTCCGGACAGGCCTGCCGGCCGCGGACAAAAAATCCGTTTTTCGGCGGTCAAGGAGTATGCGATGTCCCAAAACATCCCGGTCCTGCAACCGCTCAATTTGAAAGACCCAGGCTTTCTGATGGAACTGAAAGCGCTGGACGCCAACCTGCAGGTGGTGGTGGCTTTCAGGATGCTGCCGGCGGTGGTTTGGCAGATGCCCGCCCTGGGGACCTTCAACCTTCATGCCTCGCTGCTGCCGCAATACCGGGGCGCCGCGCCGATCAACTGGGCCATCATCAATGGTGAGCAAAGGACGGGCGTGACCACGTTCTTCATCGACGATAAAATCGATACGGGCGCCATGATCCTTAAAAAAGAGACCGCGATCGGTGCCGACGAGGACCTTGGAAGCCTGCATGACCGGCTCATGGAGCTGGGAAGCGTGGCCGTTGTGGAAACCCTTGCACTGATCGCTTCCGGGAATGCCGAACCCCAAAAACAACCTGAAACCGCCGAACTTAAAGCTGCTCCGAAGCTCAACCGCGAGAATACGCGCATCGACTTCACCCAGGGGGTAAGGGAAATACGCAATCTTGTACGGGGCCTGTCGCCCTATCCGGCGGCCTGGGCCAATTTCGTCGATGGGAAAAACGAACATGCCGTCAAGATTTTCGCAGTGAATGCACTTACAGAACAACATGAAAAGGCTCCCGGAACCATAACGATAGCCGAGAAAAGATTCCTCATCGCAGCGGCCGACGGAATCATCGAAATCACCGAACTGCAATTTCCAGGAAAGAAACGGATGGCGGCACGCGATTTCCTCAACGGCTATCCGCTAAGCCCCGCAGCCCGCGCCAATTAGCCTTAATTGCAATCCTTATCAACAAAATTTTCAAGTTATCAACAAAAAATCTGAAAATACCCGTGAAGTCTTGCACAGTAAGGAATTCCTATTAAATTTGTTTCATTAACAAAATGTTTAACCAACAATTAATAACTTTTATTATGAACAAATCAGAATTGATCGATGCTATGGCTGCTGACGCCGGAATCAGCAGGAGCGCTGCTAAAATGGCCCTTGAGTCGTTTTTGAACAATGTGAGCGGAACGCTTAAAAAAGGCGGAAGGGTATCACTGGTAGGATTCGGTTCATGGTCAGTATCTTCAAGGGCTGCCCGCGACGGACGTAACCCGCAGACCGGCAAATCGATTAAGATCGCTGCCAAGAATATCGTGAAATTCAAGGGCGGAGCTGAACTTGAGAATTCCGTAAATTCAAAATAGTCTTAAAATAAATATTAAAAGCCTTCCATTGCGGGAGGCTTTTTTTTTATATATTTAACTGATCGTAGAAGGATAAAACCGCAATATTTCTCTAAATTTAATAAAAATTGCAGCGAAAATGATATCCGAAAAACTACAAAAAGGGCAGTTGTTGATTGCCGAGCCGTCGATTATCGGAGACGTTTCATTCAACCGTTCGGTCATTCTTCTGGCCGACCATACGAATGAGGGATCGGTTGGCTTTATCATCAACAAACCACTGCGTTATACGATCAACGACCTGATCCCCGACATCCACGCGACCTTCAAGATATACAATGGCGGGCCGGTTGAACAGGACAATCTTTACTTTATCCACAACATTCCGCAGCTGATACCGGACAGCATCGAGATTTCCAAAGGCATTTTCTGGGGCGGCGACTTCGAGCTTACCAAAGCGCTCATCAACAGCGGCCACATCAAGCGGAACAATGTCCGGTTCTTTCTGGGCTATACCGGTTGGGATGCCCAACAGCTGGAAAACGAGATGGTCTCCAATTCGTGGATCGTATCGGAAAATCTGTATGCCAACAAGATCCTGGGGAAAAGTGCGACCGACTTTTGGAAAGAGAAGATCATGGAACTCGGCGGCGACTATCCGATTTGGTCAAACGCGCCTGAAAATCCGATGCTCAACTAAGTTCGGCAAGACTGTTTATCAGACTGATTACAGTTGAGGCGCTTTCTGCCCCATAATCTTTCTTGCGGTACTGCGTAATCGGGACAATCCCCGAAATTACGTTGGTGACCCACATTTCATCGGCTTTCTGTAATTCAAATGGGGAGACAGGCCGCTCAACGACATTCAGCCTTCCATCTTTTTTTACCGTTTGAATAATTTGCCTGCGCATGATTCCATTGAGGCAACCTTCCGATAGGGGCGGCGTAACAAGTTCGCC
>SXQR01000035.1 GCA_005792865.1 Flavobacterium sp.
AACCCGGAGACGATGTCCGTCATGCAGAAATTCTGTGAAAAGTATTATGACGATGAAAAGCAGCGCAGATTCATCATCGGCATCAACCCCAGCCGGCACGGTGCGGGGGTTACGGGCGTTCCGTTTACCGATACCAAGCGCCTGGAAAGCGTTTGCAAAATCCCGATGCAGTCTGCGCACACGCACGAAATCTCGTCGGTCTATATTTATGACGTGATCGCGCAATACGGCGGCCCCGAAAAATTCTATCGGGACTTCTATATCAACTCGCCGTTTCCGCTGGCGATCGTGCGGCGCTCACCCCGCGGCGGCTGGCTCAACGCCAATTACTACGACGATCCCAAATTGTTTGAAATGGTTCGGGGGTTCATGGTCGAGTCGCTTAAAAAACACATTGCACTGGGACTGGATACCTCCGAAGTCTTCGTGCTGGGCAAGAAAAACGCCTTCTTCCTGAACAAGATCAACTGCGAGGAAAATCTCTTTGGCAAGATGACGGTTCTGGAGCACCCGCGGTTCATCCAGCAATACAAGTCAAAGGAAAGGCAGTTGTATATCGATAAGTACCTGATGGCGTTTCAATAGCTGTCAGGCGTCAGCTGTCAGGTGTCGGTTTGGTTTCGTTCTACCCGGGTGGTTGGAGTCGTCAGTCGTCAGTCGTCAGTCGTCAGTCATCAGATATCAGTCGTCAGTCGTCGGTAAGCGTTGGTAAGGTGGCTTTATGGCTTTATGACCTTTCGACTTTACAACGTTCTTTGGCTCGTTCGACATTCGACATTCTTTTGTACATTTGCATTCCAATAGTTGACGGCTTGCAGTCGCCGGTAACGTTGGGAACCTCTGGTTTATTTTAGTTCGCAACAAACTGAAAGCTGAATGCCCAAAGCTGATAACCCACAACGAACTACATGAACTACAAACAACGACAACCCGCCCTTTTGATGCTCGCCGACGGCACGGTCTTTCATGGAAAATCCATTGGGATCGAGGGGACGACCACAGGCGAAATCGCTTTCAACACCGGGATGACCGGCTACCAGGAAATTTTCACCGACCCCAGTTACTACGGCCAGATCATGGTGGCGACAAACGCGCACATCGGCAATTACGGAGTGAATGTCGAGGAGATCGAAGCCGAGAAAATCATGATCTCGGGCCTGGTGTGCAAAAATTTCAGCTTCAACCATTCGCGCCCCGCGGCCAGCGGAAGCCTCGAGGATTACTTCAGGGATCAGAACCTGGTGGTCATTTCGGACGTCGATACCCGTGCACTGGTGAGCTACATCCGCGAGCACGGTGCCATGAACGCGGTAATTTCCACCGATGGCAAATCCAGGGAAGAACTTGCCGAAATCCTGAAAAACGTTCCCGATATGGAGGGACTGGAACTAGCTTCGAAGGTTTCGGTCACCGAGCCGTATTTTGTGGGTGACGCGAATGCGCCCCTTAAAGTGGCAGCGCTCGATCTGGGCATCAAGAAAAATATCCTGCGAAACCTCGCCTCGCGCGGTTGCTACATCAAGGTCTTCCCGTATAATACCACTTTCGGGGAATTGTCAAGGTTCAACCCCGACGGCTATTTCCTTTCCAATGGCCCCGGGGATCCAGATCCGCTGCTCGGCGCGCAACAGACCGCCCGGGAGATCCTGGCCGAGGACAAACCGCTATTTGGCATTTGCCTCGGGCACCAGGTCATCGCGCTGGCGAACGGCATTCCCACCTACAAGATGTTCAACGGGCATCGCGGGATCAACCATCCCATCGGCAACATCCTCACGGGCCACGGCGAGATCACGTCTCAGAACCACGGGTTCGCGGTGGACAGGAAGGCACTCGAGGAACATCCCGATTTTGAGATCACGCACCTGCACATCAATGACCAGACCGTTGCGGGGATGCGCATGAAGAACAAGAACTGTTTTTCTGTGCAATACCATCCTGAGGCGAGCCCCGGACCGCACGATGCGAGCTATCTTTTTGACCAGTTCATTGCAAACATGAAGGCGGGCAAGGAAGTTACGGCCTAGCTTCGAGATCGCGGATCATCAGTTGGGTGAAATGGCGGGCGCCTGCATCGTTGAGGTGCGCGTTGTTGTTGAACATCGCCGGGTCGGTTATTGCGCCCGAATAATCCATCAGCCCGGGAATTTTCTCCTTCAACTTTTTGATGTAGCCAAGATTTTGCGTCTGGTGCCAAAAGGGCGCGCAATAGTACACGACATTGATCTCATTGGCCCGGCAAAACATATCGATTGCCTCAAAGGTGCGGTTGTATCTTGAAATCCGTTTGGGAAGCGCATATTTTGTACCGATGGTGTCCTTGCGCGTGGGCGGGGCATAACCGCCGTCGGGGATGGAAGTTCGGTTGCCCTTCAACACCGTCATCACAACTTCGCGCAGCCCGATTTTGTGGTCAAAGACGTTGTACCGATAAAAAGGCGCATAGTACAATCCAAAGAAATTTTCCTGATCTTGATAGTAATTGCGCGTCACCTCATTGTCCCGGATGAATGGCGCCATCTCAAACGGAAGCGCGATCGACCGGCCCGTCACGTCAAAATTGTAATCGACCTGGATGCATACGGTGCGTGCCTTTATGTCATACGCCCTGAGCAATTTCACCAATGTCAGGATGTCTTCCATCTTGGCAGCCTGGAAACCCAGGTTCAAAGCCGACTTGCCCGTCTTTTGCGCGATGACACCCGGAACAACGCCGTTCTCCACGCGCGACGAACCCACGAAGACATAATCGATTTGCTTCCCTTTCGATGCCCGGAGCAGGCCAAATTTGGTGCGCGGCGCGGCACTTTCGTAAACTGCGGTATACAGGATATCGAGCGCCGCCATGATCAGCAGAAGGGCCGTCAGCAAAAAAAGTACATATTTGAGGAAACGGCGCATCAAAATTGGAAATAGATAAATTGATTCAGGTCGCTGAAGGAACCAAGAAGCACGATGCCCGCGAGGATGGCAAGGGCCCTGGCTGTCCTGAAATTCCCGAAAACCGGGTGCTCGTGTTCACGGGAAAACCATTCGGCGATGACAAACAGCGCCAGCAGCGGAAGCAACTCCGGCGCATTGCGGTCACAGGAAAGATAGTCGATCCCGGCAAAATCCATCTTGAAAATGCCCGCGATGTAATGCCAGGCCGCCTGGACGCTATCGGCCCTGAAAAAAATCCACGCTAAAGTGGTCAACGCAAAGGTAGAGGCCATCGCCCAGAGATCGCGAAAGGACGGAAACCATGACCCGTGCGCGACTGTATCGATGTTGGCCCGGTTGCGGCCTGTCAGCAATAACGGCATGAAATAAAGGGCATTGAGCGCGCCCCAAACGATGAACGTCCAGTTCGCGCCGTGCCAGAACCCGCTGACCAGGAAGATGATAAATGTATTCCGGACTTTCATCCATATGCCGCCCTTGCTTCCGCCGAGCGGGATGTAGAGGTAATCGCGGAACCACGTCGAGAGCGAAATGTGCCAGCGGCGCCAAAATTCGGCGATGTCGCGGGAAAAATACGGATAGGCGAAATTTCGGAGCAGGTCGATTCCGAAAAGTCTGGATGTGCCAAGTGCAATATCTGAATAACCCGAGAAGTCGCCGTAAATCTGGAACGCGAAATAGACAGCGCCCAGGATCAGCGTCCCGGAATTCACCGAATCGGGACTGTCAAATATGGCATTGGCGTAGCGCGCACAACTGTCGGCAATGACCACTTTCTTGAAGATCCCCCACAAAATCTGGAAGATGCCGTCCCTGGCCTTCTCAAAATCAAATGTCCGGCGCCGTTTGATCTGCGGCAGCAAATGCGTCGCGCGCTCGATGGGCCCGGCCACCAGCAACGGGAAATATGACACGAACAGCGAATAGGTTACGGGATCGCGTTCGGGCTCGATGCGTTTTTTATAGATGTCGATCACGTACGACAGCCCGTGGAAGGTGTAGAATGAAATGCCGACCGGCAGGATCACCTGCAGCGACGAGATGTTTGCGCTGACCCCAAATCCGCGGAGGAGTTCGGCCATGGATTCGGCAAAAAAGTTATAGTACTTGAACACGCACAAAAAGCCGAGGTTGATGGCGATGCTCGCCCAGAACC
>SXQR01000036.1 GCA_005792865.1 Flavobacterium sp.
CGAGGAAGATGGTGCCGCCGTCGGCTACTTCAAAATAACCCTCGCGGGCGCCGGTCGCTCCCGTAAAGGAACCTTTCTCGTGCCCAAAAAGCTCGCTGTCGATGGTGCCCTCGGGAATCGCGCCGCAGTTCACCGCGATGTATTTGCCGTGCTTGCGGTGCGACAGCGCGTGTATGATCCGCGGGATACTTTCCTTCCCCACGCCGCTCTCACCGGTCACCAACACCGAAATATCGGTGGGCGCGACCTGGATCGCCTTCTCGATGGCGCGGTTGAGTTTGGGGTCGTTGCCGATGATCTCGAAACGCTGTTTTATGGCCTGAACTGATTCCATATCAACTAAAAGGTAATAATCATAATGAATGATGGGGCGTTGCGCCGAAAATAAAATTCCCTCAGATCAACCTGGTGCCGGCGCCGCGCTTTCCGCTACAATCTTTTTCTCGGTTCCTCGAAAAAGGATTTTTGCTGCAATCGCTAACGCAAAACAATTAATTCATCCCAGAGTATCCGATCGCCTTTCCGATCAGCGTGCCGCTGGTGCAGCTCGTGATCTCCACGTTGACAAATTCGCCTATCCTGTAGTGTTCCTTCGGGAAAACGACGGTCACGTTTTGCGAGTTGCGGCCGGAAAGGTCGTTCGGTGATTTCTTGGACGGTTTTTCAATAAGCACCTCGACCACTTTGCCCACATACTCGCGGCTCCTGAACAGGGAATGCTGGCGCTGCAGGTTCACGATCTCGGTGAGGCGGCGCAGTTTTGTCGCCTCGGGGACATCGTCTTCCATTTTGCGCGCGGCAAGTGTCCCGGGCCTTTCAGAATAAGCGTACATGTAACCAAAGTCATACTTCACGTATTCCATCAGGCTCAATGAATCCTGGTGGTCCTGTTCGGTCTCGGTCGGGAATCCGGCAATCATGTCCTGGGTGATCGCGCAGCCGGGAATGATCTCATATATCTTGTCGATCAGCCTCATGTACTCTTCCCGCGTGTGCTGGCGGTTCATTTCGCGAAGCATCCGGTCGCTGCCCGATTGTACCGGGAGGTGGATGTGCTTGCAGACGTTGGGGTATCTGGCGATGACGTGGAGCACGCTTTCGTGCATGTCCTGAGGGTTCGAGGTTGAGAAACGGATCCGCATGCGCGGGAAAGCGACCGCCACCATTTCCAGCAACTGGTCAAAACGCACGGCCGTGGCCTGTTGCATCGGCGAAGCCTTGGTAAAATCCTTTTTGAGCCCGCCGCCATACCAAAGGTAGCTGTCGACATTCTGGCCCAGGAGCGTGATTTCGCGATAGCCCCTTTCCCACAATGACCGGACCTCGTCCATGATGCTTTGGGGTTCGCGGCTCCGTTCCCGTCCCCGGGTAAACGGCACCACGCAGAACGTGCACATGTTGTCGCAGCCACGGGTAATCGACACAAAAGCCGATACGCCGTTGCTTTGGAGCCTGACGGGGGAAATGTCGCCATAGGTCTCGTCCTTGGACAGGATGACGTTGATCGCATCATTGCCCGATTCCACTTCCTCCAACAAGTTTGGCAGGTCCTTGTAGGCGTCCGGGCCCACCACCAGGTCCACGATCTTTTCCTCATCCAGGAATTTTTCCTTGAGGCGCTCGGCCATGCAGCCCAAGACACCCACCTTCATATTGGGATTTATCCTGCGCTTGACCGATTGGTACTGTTCAAGGCGGTTGCGGACGGTTTGCTCTGCCTTTTCGCGGATGGAACAGGTGTTCACCAGCACGAGGTCGGCTTCCTCAAGCACCGTCGTAGTGTTGTACCCGTTGCCCGAAAGGATTGAAGCGACCACTTCGCTGTCGGCAAAGTTCATCGCGCATCCGTAACTCTCGATAAAAAGTTTTTTGGTATTGGCCGGTACCTGTTCCAAAACCAGGTTGTCTCCCTGTTTACCCTCGTCTATGATCTTCTCCATAATCGCTTATTGCGGCGTCAAATATACGGACAAAAGCACAATCGTGACAAGTTGGCAGTTCAAGTTTAACAGCGGTTGCGCGGGGCATGTTTCACAGGCAAATGGTAAAGAAATCACCGAATTTAAATTTTTGCTCTACTTTTGCCGCAAACCGGGTGGGCGCAAATGTGCCTGCCAAACCCCAAAACAACACAACTAATGGCAAAGAATCTGGTTATAGTCGAGTCACCCGCCAAGGCCAAGACCATCGGCAAATTCCTGGGAAGCGATTACCAGGTCGAGTCGAGTTACGGCCACATCGCCGACCTTCCGTCAAAAGAAATCGGCGTTGACGTGGACAATGGCTTTACCCCAAAATATGAAGTGGCGCCCGAAAAGAAGGCGCTTGTGAAGAAACTTCGCGACCTCTCCAAGAAAGCCGACATGGTTTGGCTCGCAAGTGATGAGGACCGCGAGGGTGAGGCCATATCCTGGCACCTGAGCGAAGAACTCAAGCTCGAGAAAAAGAAGACTAAGCGCATCGTTTTCCACGAAATCACCAAATCGGCGATCCAGAAAGCCATTGAGAACCCGCGGGACATCAATTATGACCTGGTCAACGCGCAACAGGCCCGGCGCGTGCTCGACCGGTTGGTGGGTTATGAACTTTCGCCCGTACTGTGGCGCAAGGTCAAGGGCGGACTCTCGGCAGGCCGTGTACAATCGGTGGCCGTGCGGCTCATCGTGGAGCGCGAACGCGAAATCAGGGAATTCAAGCCCGTCGTGAGTTTTTCGGTCACTGCCGAATTCCTCACCGACTCAGGGAAGTCCTTTAAGGCCAGGCTCGGGAAAAGTTTCAATACGAGAAAGGAAGCCGAGGAATTCCTCACGCTGAGCATAGGCGCACATTATAAGGTGTCGGACCTGGAAACCAAGCCCGTGCGCAAGACGCCCGCACCGCCGTTTACGACTTCCACGTTGCAACAGGAGGCTGCACGTAAACTCTATATGCCCGTTGGCATCACCATGCAAGTCGCACAGCGGCTTTATGAAGCGGGGCACATTACCTATATGAGGACCGACAGCGTCAACCTCTCGCAGGAGGCCATGGGCGCGGCAAAGGATGAAATTACAAGGTCCTACGGCAAGGAATTTTCAAAGCCGAGGAACTTTACCAATAAGAGCAAGGGCG
>SXQR01000037.1 GCA_005792865.1 Flavobacterium sp.
GGTCGGTGAGTCGCCCGGGTGTCGAGATTACCTTTACGCCGCGAATCCCGTGGTCGGCCAGCATCTGTTCGGCGATCTCGGCCCCGCTCATATTGTTTTGTAACCGGACTTTAGAATATTTATCAAATTTGCTTTGCAGCCTGTTGCTTACGAGCCAGCTCGCGAGCATGATCACAATGATCAGAATCCACATTCCCATGATTTATTTTTTTTCGCCCGCCAGAGCAAATTTCCCACCAAATATAAACAAATGACAGGTTGTCATTGCGCGTTTAAACACTTTTAACCGTTTGTAAACACTTGTAATTGATTTGGGCGCTTCCCTTCGGGCCGGGCTCTTGCAGTGCGCGGCACTTTGCGCGATCCCTAGCGCGCCTACGCACGATGCCCAAACTTGTACTGAAACGCGCCCAACCGCAACATCCTGTGAGTTTTCACGTTACATTTGCTGGATCATCAATCAAACAATCATGCTTAAAAAATTCTTCATCACGTGTTCCGGCGCCGACCGGAAATTGCTCGACACCTGCTCCCCGGGCGAACAGACCAAATTTGTCGGGATTGGGGCCACGGTATTCTTCACGGCCGTCATGGCGTTCATTGCCGCGGCCTATGCGCTCTACACCGTTTTCGATTCGGTCTGGCCGGCCATCGGGTTTGGATTGGTCTGGGGTCTTTTGATCTTCAACCTGGACCGCTTCATCGTCTCCACGATCCGCAAACGCGACACTTTCTGGCCAGAACTGGTACAGGCGACACCCCGGATTGCCCTTGCCGTGCTGATTGCCATCGTCATCTCAAAACCGTTGGAAATCCGCATTTTCAAAAAGGAAATCGACACGGTGCTGCTCAAGGAGAAAAACGCGATGGCCCTGCAGAACAAGAAAGAAGTGGCCCAATACTTCCAGGGAGACCTGGCGCGCAATCAGGCATCCATCGACAGCATCAGATCCTCGATCGCCAAAAAGGACAAGGAGGTTGCATCGCTTTACGACTCCTATATCACCGAGGCCGAGGGTACCAAAGGCACCATGAAAATGGGCAAGGGGCCAGTCTTCAAGGAAAAGTACGCGCAGCACGAATCGGCAAAAATGGAGCGGGATTCGGTCGCGGCGGCGGGCACGGCTAAGATCGCTGTGCTGGAGAAGGAAGGAGAGAAACTTCGCGCCGACCTGGACAAAAAGGTGGGCGACACCCAACCCATCATCGACTCCTTTGACGGCCTGATGGCGCGGATCAATGCGCTTGGAAAGCTTCCGCTTTTGCCATCGCTTTTCATCATGCTGCTCTTCTTTGCAGTGGAAACCTCGCCCATATTCGCAAAATTGTTGTCTCCCAAGGGCGAATATGACGTCAAGCTTGAGGATCTCGAAACGGCGTTGCGCGCCACGATCGATCAGGACAAATACCAGCGCAACCTTTTGGTGAAGACCAGCGCAGAGATGCATGACCGCGTCTATGCCGACATCGCAGGAGATTCGGGATTGTTCGATTTGCAAAAGCGAAAGGCGCGCGAGTTGCTTGAATTACAGGCCAACAGCTTTGTCGAAAAACAAAAAAAGACGATCGGTTGATCAGGACATTTCGGGTGCAGCTTCTGGATTGAGCAGGCAGATCACGAATTCGGTCTTTCCCGCATCGGTCGCATAACTGAGGTAACCTCCGTGCGCCTCCACGATATTCTTGGATAAGGTCAACCCTATTCCCGCCCCATCTTTACGGGTGGTGAAAAAAGGCAGGAAGATCTTGTCGCGGATTTCGTTCTCGATGCCCTTGCCCGTATCCGAAATCACCAGATATAACCGGTTGTTCTCGCGCCTTGCCGAAAGGTAAATTTCCTTTTTGGGACGGCCCTTGAGCGCATGCATGCTGTTGGTGAGCAGGTTGATCACCACCTGCCCGAACTGCCCGCGATCGGCATGGACCATCGTTCCTTCCTCCAAATCATTGTGCAATTCAATAGATTCCGCCTGCATGGCCGGACGCATGACCTGCAGGCTCTCGGCTACAAGGGCCGCAATATCAAAGTAGCTTTTGTCGGGCGTGGGCAAAATGGTGAGCTTGCGGTAATTTTCAACGAATGATTGCAGATGGTCGGTCCGGTTGACAATGGTGGCCAGGCTTTCGCGCACATCGCTTTGGTCTTCGGCGCTGATGGACGGCTGTGCCAAAATGTCCTGCAGGCTTTGCGACAGCGACCTGATCGGTGTCAGGGAATTCATCAGTTCGTGCGAAATGATCTTCATGAGGTTGATCCAGGCCTCCTTCTCTTTTTTCTCGATGACGCGCTGGATTGAATCGAGCAATACGATGTAATATTCGCCTTCGAAGGATTTCGTGACCGAGGCCTGCATGATGAATGTCTGCGGTTCCTGCTCCTCGATACGGATCGAGACTGGCGACTTGCGTTCGGCAAAATTCGAGTTCTCGAGCTCCGCGCAAAAGTCGGGCAGGTAATTTTTCAAAAGGTCAAACCGGGAGACCTTCGGGACGCCAAAAAAACGTGAGAAGTAGTCATTCATCAGGAAGACGTCACGGCCATCGGGACCGCTCTTGAGAATCAGGATGCCCGTATCGACATTGTTGAAAATGGCCTGGTAGATCATCTCGCGCGAGACTTCGCGAAATTTTTGTTCCTTTTGCCGGTGGTACAAATCGTAAAGGTTTTTGTAGGCGCCCTCCCTGTAGCGGACGGGAAAACCCGCCGAATAATCGTCGTGCAGCATTGCCATGATCGCCTTGTCATAAAAGAGCAGTCCGTGGCGGATGAACTGCCAGGTTTCGGCGCACAGTACAAACCCAATGGTTCCCGCAAGCAACCCGCTGTAGAAATAGCCGTTGGCCAACGCGAATGCCATTCCCGAGAAGGCGAGGACGATGAGCAGCATGCGCCACGAAAGCCCGGCAAACAAGCTGTATTTCATGATCCCTTCAAATTGTGTTTCTCCATGCGGCGATAGAGTGCGGCCCTTGAAAGCCCGAGTTGTTCCGCCGTTTTGCTGATGTTGCCGTGGTTGGCGAAAAGTGCCTTTTCAATTGCCGCGCGTTCCATTTCTCCCAATTCGGGATTGGGGAGCTGGTGTTCTTCCGGGATGTCAAAGGTTGCGATGTCAAGGTCGGCCGCCGAAATTTCGTCGGAATCCGAAAGGATCACCGCGCGCTCGATCTTGTTCTCCAGCTCGCGGACGTTCCCGTACCAGGGATATCGCTCCAGCATCTGCAGATGGGCAGGCGAAAAACGCAGGTTTTGGTTTCCGTACTTCTCACCGACTTCCCGCAGGAAAAATTCGGCCAGGGGA
>SXQR01000038.1 GCA_005792865.1 Flavobacterium sp.
AGGAGTTGAAGCGGGATGGTCGTGAGAAGCGGTGAAAGTGCATCGGCAGTCTCGGGCACTTCGATAACGTACTCGGCGAGTTCGCGCACCTGAACATCACCCTTGGTCACGACCGCGATGATGCGGCCAGAACGCGACTTGATCTCCTGGATGTTGCTCACGACCTTGTCGTAATGCCCCTGTTTTGGCGCAATCACGATTACCGGCATGTGCTCGTCGATAAGGGCGATGGGGCCGTGTTTCATTTCGGCTGCCGGATAGCCCTCGGCGTGGATATATGAAATCTCTTTTAGCTTTAGCGCGCCTTCAAGTGCGACCGGGAAATTGTACCCGCGGCCCAGGTAAAGGCAGTTTGGCGCATCCTTGAACTCGGCGGCGATGGCTTTCGCAACGTCATTGGTCTCGAGCGCCTCGGCAACTTTTTCAGGAATGACCTCGAGTTCCTGCAGATAGCGGTGGAAATCGGAGTTGGAAAGCGTTCCCTTGGCCTTGGCCAGGCGGAGCGCGATCATGGTCAGGACGGTAATTTGAGTCGTAAAGGCTTTTGTAGATGCCACCCCGATCTCAGGACCGGCGTGCGTATAGGCTCCGGCGTTGGTCTCGCGCGAAATGGAAGATCCCACGACGTTGCAAACGCCAAACACGAATGCGCCGCGCTCCTTGGCGAGCTTGATGGCGGCCAAAGTATCGGCGGTTTCACCCGACTGCGATATCGCGATCAGGATGTCGCCTTTGTTGATGACGGGATTCCGGTATCTAAATTCCGAGGCATATTCCACCTCGACGGGTATCCTGGTAAATTCCTCAAAAATGTATTCGGCGACGAGCCCGGCATGCCATGAGGTTCCGCACGCGACGATGAGGATCCTGTCGGCATTGAGGAACTTTTCGAGGTTGTCCTCGACGCCCGCCATCTGGATGATGCCTTCGTTTGCGAGGAGCCTTCCGCGGTAGGTGTCCTTGATCACGGCGGGTTGCTCGTAAATTTCCTTCATCATGAAGTGCTCGTAGCCCCCTTTCTCGATTTGCTCGAGGTTCATCTGCAATTCCTGCACATACGGGTCAACCAACGTGTCGTCCTTGATCTTGCGCACCTTGAGTGGCTTGTGCATACGCACGACGGCCATTTCCTCATCCTCGAGGTAAATCGCATTGGCGGTGTATTCAATGAAGGGCGATGCGTCGGAAGCGATGAAAAATTCATCCTTCCCGATGCCGATCGCGAGCGGGCTGCCCAGCCGCGCCACGACGATCTCGTCCGGTTTCTTGCGGTCGAACACGCAAATGGCGTACGCGCCCACCACCTGGTTCAGGGCCACTTGTACGGCCTTGCCCAGTTTCAGGTTGTCCTTGCGCTGCACGTCCTCGATTAGGTTCACGAGCACTTCCGTATCGGTATCCGAATGGAACTTGTACCCGCGCTTTTCCAGCTCCATCTTGAGCGGGCCGTAATTCTCGATGATCCCGTTGTGGATGATCGCCAGGTCCCCTGAGTTGGACAGGTGCGGATGCGAGTTGACGTCATTGGGAACCCCGTGGGTCGCCCAGCGCGTATGGCCCATACCGATGACACCGGTGGTTGTGATTTCTTTTTCGGATTTCGCTTCGAGATCAGAGACCTTGCCCTTTGTCTTGGACAGTTTGATCTCGTTGTCATAAAGCATGACCCCGGCGCTGTCATAGCCCCGGTATTCCAGCCTCTTAAGGCCTTTGATGATGATCGGGTATGCCTCGCGGTGTCCGATATAGCCTACAATTCCGCACATACGTTAGAGTTTAGTTATCAGTGGGTTTTCTTTTGGTATAGTAGATTTCAAGCTTGAGCCTTTTGTCGATGGGTACATTGGGATGCGTACCGTAGAGGAAGGTCCCAAGTGGGTTCATGACCGAAGCCGAAGGTACGAAATTATTGCTCTCAGGGCTTGGATTGCGCTGCTTGGCCATGTCGATGACGTTGATGCTCTCGGTAACCGCAAGTCCAAGCCTCACGTTGGTGGAGTCCGGCGCCTTGACCAGATTGCGGATATAATTCGTAATCCTGACCTTGTAACTCACCGTCTGGCCGTCGACGCGCCTGACCAGTCCGCCGTGGACGGTTTTGCCGCTCTTGATGCCGCCGGTGGAATTATCGAGATAGTAATCCACCACAGGCCTTTTGTTGGTAAGGTCATAGAGGTAAATCCTTTCAGGCTCCAAAGTGGTGGTGCCCATGTAATCCGGGTCCTTGTTGATGTTGAACGTGAGGCTGGCCTCATTGATCATCCATTCGTTCTCGCGCATGGCCTCGAGTTCATCGGCTACGCCATTGCCGTCCTCATCGGGGCCAAATAGATCGATGACTGCTATCGAACCCTCCCCGCCCTTGAGCGCCAGGTTCATGTGCCCGTTAACGGCGTCGAAAGGCTGTGCAAGCGCAGATGCATATTGCGGGTCCACATTGTCGTTTTGCAAGAGGCTGACGGTATTCCCTGCCAGGTTCAACACGAATTCCTTGTCGATGCGTTTCGGGTTGCCATCATCGCCCATGATAGGCTGGAAGTTGGAATCGAGTTGCGTTTCCTTGTACTTGATCGTAACGGTCCCCTCGCGGAAATTCATCATCGCAAGTTCACCGGGCTGGCCGTTAGGCGTAACTTTGAAATACAATCCCCTGAAATAGTTCTTGAAGGCATTGTTGCTCCCAAGGATCCCGTCGGGGGCATTGAATATCTTATCTTCAAAAAAGTCATTGTTGAGCGACACCTTAAGTCCCGGCCTGGTGCGTTTGGTCGTCACCGATCCGTTGGCATTGGTGACCTGCTCCTCATATTCCTCACGGCTGAACACAAAACTCTGGTTTTGGCTGATCTCACCGTCGTTCAGGACCAAGGGATTGATGGTCGATTCGATGTCGGCAGCCTGATTTGTGTAATACCGCTGGCTTTCCTGTTCCCCCTCGCTGTTGTACTGAAAATCGCGGAGAAAATAATTGGATTCGTGGATCGCAAGATTGATGCTGGACTGCTCGGTGCCAAAAATAGAATCCAGCACATACTCATGGGAACCATCGGTATTGGTGCTTTCAAGCGTGCTGAAATAAGGCACGTAAAGCGTTGTGGAGACGATTTCGGGATCTGTATCGTAGGTATCGAACAACGGGTTCAGGCTCTTGATCTCGAGCTGTGTCACGAAACTGGCCACAGTACGCCCAAAATTCGGGTTTTCAAGCACACCCAGCGGATTCACGGGAAGATTGTTGGATTGCACCGGCCCGGTGGGAACGGTGTTCGCGACGATGCTGAAGGTGTCGTCTTTCTCAAAGAGAAAATGGTCTTCGCCCACGATGTCGGCGCCAATCTCGTTAAAATCTTTATCGCAGGAGGTGAGCAAAAGGGCAGCGACCGCGGCGGCCGGAATCCTCAAAAAGGAAATAGGGTTCATCTTCGTCATTCTTACTGTGCCAGCATTTCCTTGTAGAAAGCGGTATATGCTTCGGCGAATTTTTCTTTGGGAGCGAAAGGTAAAAAAGGTTTGCCTGTCGATTCTATATATTTTGTTAAACTTGGCGACAGCGTCTCCGAACCGGCAATGACGGCATCGGAGTGTGCGACGGTCACCCTGATGACGTTCTCGTAATCGGGAGTGGAAAGGTCGGCGATGGCGTCATCGGGAATCTGGTCGAAACGCACTTTATTGATCATACCGATGTCGAGCGTGCCGTCAAAACCCTGGTTATAGACCGATGTCACGATCTTGGTTTGCGCAAACAGCGCCTCATCCTTGTAATAATGCTTCATGTAAACGGGCAACATGGCCGCCATCCAGCCGTGGACGTGGATGATGTCCGGCACCCAGTTGAGCTTCTTGACGGTCTCGACGACGCCTTTCGCGAAAAAGATTGCGCGCTCGTCATTGTCCGGGTAAAGCACGCCTTCCTCATCGGTAAAAGTGGCCTTGCGCTTGAAATATTCGTCGTTGTCTATAAAGTAAACCTGGATCCGCTCCTTGGGAATGGAAGCCACCTTGATGATCAGGGGCATGTCCAGGTCATTTACCACCAAATTCATCCCCGAAAGGCGGATCACTTCATGGAGCTGGTGCCTTCTCTCATTGACATTGCCGTAACGCGGCATGAATATCCTGATCTGACCGCCCTGGTCATTGATCATTTTCGGCACATCGTAGGACATCAAGGAAACTTCATTTTCGGCCAGATATGGCACTACTTCAGACGATACATACAAGATCCTCTTATCCTCCATCTGCAATTCGTATTTTGTTCATTGGCAATAAAAAACAGGCAAAATTACTAAAATTTATGCAGTTATGAACCAAACCCGTAAGTTTGCACCGCATTTTAACCGCATTTGAATGCTCGTATTCAACAGGCCTGCCGAACTTTCGGCCCACCTCCACGGCGGCAAGGGCGGCACCATTGGTTTTGTTCCGACGATGGGCGCGCTCCACGACGGGCATCTTTCGCTGCTGCGGGCGTCAATGGCTAACAACCGGCGGACCGTCATCAGCATTTTTGTCAACCCGACGCAGTTCAATAACGCCGACGACCTTGCGCACTATCCGCGCACCCTGGAATCCGACCTTGAAAAGATTGGCAACCTTAACCCGGACATCATTGTTTTTGCACCCGACGTGGACGACATGTATGGTGATGCCGCGACCGCCGAGCATTACCGTTTTGGCGGAATCGAAAACGAGATGGAAGGTCGTTTCCGGAAAGGGCATTTCAACGGGGTGGCCACCATCGTCAAGAGGCTTTTCGAGATTGTCAAACCAACCCGCGCCTACTTTGGCGAAAAGGATTTCCAGCAACTCCAGATTGTCCGGTCACTGGTGGAAAAACATGGCATTCCGGTGGAAATAGTGGGTTGCCCCATTTACCGCGAGCCCAACGGGCTGGCCATGAGTTCTCGCAACGAACGGCTTACGGCCGATCAGCGCCACCACGCCGCGGTCATCTACCAGGCGCTTCAGTCGGCACGGGAACTGTTTCCCACCCGGAGCGCGCAAAAAATCCGGTTGCAGGTGGAGCAGATGCTGCACGCAATCCCCGGGTTTACACTCGAATATTTTGAGGTGGCCGATGAAAAGACGCTTCGGCCCGTGAAGCGAAAAAGCAAGAAAAAGAAATATCGTGCGTTTATAGCGGTGCTGGTCAACAAAATCCGGCTCATCGATACGATTGCACTAAATTAATTACCTTTGCCCCATGCAAGTCCACGTTGTAAAATCCAAGATCCACCGCGTAACCGTCACCGGCGCCGACCTCAACTACATCGGCAGCATCACCATTGACGAAGTGCTCATGGAAGCCGCCAATATCATTGAAGGCGAAAAGGTTTCCATCGTGAACATCAACAACGGCGAGCGCCTGGAAACCTACGTGATCAAGGGAAACCGCAACAGCGGCGAGATCACCCTGAACGGCCCGGCCGCGCGCAAAGTGCACAAGGGCGACGTGATCATCATCATCGCCTACGGGATCCTGGACATGGAGGAGGCCAAAACCTTCAGGCCAAGCCTGGTGTTCCCCAATGAAAAAGACAATTCCCTGACCTGATTTGGAGCCAAGCACACCGGCCGGGAAAACGCAGGGCCCATCGGGAAAGGTGCGCCCGCTGATATCGAAGGCGCTTTCGATCGCCTTGCCACTCATCCTGGGCTTTGCGCTCATCATTTACAAATACCGCCAATTCACGCCTGCCCAAATAGAGGAAATGCGGGGCTACTTTACCTCCGCCGATTATTTCTACGTCAATTTATCATTGGCCATCGCGCTGCTGGGTTATCTTTCCCGGGCTTATCGCTGGAAATTCTCGCTCAACCACATGGGCTATCGCTCCAAATTCTCGAACAATTTGATGGCGGTCTGCATTTCCTATTTCATCAACCTGACCATTCCAAGGTCGGGCGAGATCTCCCGCGCCGTGATCCTCAAGAAATACGAGGGAATCCCGTTTGACAAGGCTTTTGGCACCATCGTCGCCGAGCGCATCGTCGATTTCCTGATCTTCCTGCTATTTGTCGCCGTGTCGCTGATTTTCCAGTTCAATGTGCTGCGCGATTTCGTAAAGGAGCACATCCCGCTGGAGCAACTGGCGATGCTGGCGCTTTTTGGGACGGTGTTCATGGTCGTGCTGATCCTGGTGTGGCTGTACTCCAAATGGCCGCTCGTGGAAAAGCTCAAGGTGCGCGTCTCCGGCCTGCGGGAGGGCGTTGAAAGCGTTTTCAGGATGAAGGAACGCTGGGCATTCCTGTTCCATTCTTTCTTTATCTGGTTCAGCTACCTCGCTATGTTCCACATCACCATTTTCGCCCTGCCCGAAACCCGTGACATCGGGTTTGGCGCGGTCATCACGGCATTCGTGTTTGGCAGCCTGGCGATTGGCTTTACCAATTCGGGTTTTGGCGCCTACCCGCTTCTCATCGCGCAGATCTTCCTGCTTTACGGCGTTCCCGATACTGCGGGCACGGCCTTCGGCTGGCTGGTCTGGATCTCCCAGACGCTGCTCATGGTGGCGCTCGGGCTGATTTCGTTCATCCTGCTTCCGATCCTCAATCGTAACAAATAATTTTATATATTGGGCTGCCCGATCTGCCAACTTGCCTGACAGCAACGTAAAACCCGGTTTATGAAACATTTGCTTACCCTGGCCGCCATTATGGCCGTCTCATTGGCATTTCCGCAACAGAAGATTGTCGACACGATCAATTCCGCAAAACTCAATGAATTGCGGGAAATCACCATCGGGCTTCCGGCTTCCTATAAATCCAACCCCGGCAATAAATACCCGCTGCTCGTGTTGCTTGACGGCGAATACCTTTTCGATCCCTTCTACGGGGCGCTGTCCTACGGGGGCTATTGGGACGATATCCCGGAGATGCTGGTGGTGGGCATTTCCCAAAACAAGGGTTACGACCGAGAGGCAGACAGTAAATTTGACGCGCAGACCGGCCTTCCGGAGGAAAAAGGCGAAAAATTCTTTGAATTTGTGGGAGAAGTGGTCACGGCGATGGAAAAGAGTTACCGAATCGCCCCCTTCCGGATCATTGCGGGGCACGATGTCACCGCCGGTTTCCTCAATTTTTACCTCTACAAGGACCAGCCGCTTTTCACCGGTTACATTTCAATGAGCCCCGAATTGCCTCCTGGCATGGAGGAGCAGATACCGGAACGCCTGGCCAGGATCGAACAACCCATTTTCTACTACCATTCCACAGCCGACGGCGATATCAAGAAGATGCAGAAACGCATCCAGGCCCTGGACGCCGAGGCCAAAAAAATCAAGAAACCGTCACTCAATTACCGCTTTGACGAATTCAAGGGCGCGAGCCATTATTCACTGGTATTGCACTCCATTCCAAACGCATTGTATC
>SXQR01000039.1 GCA_005792865.1 Flavobacterium sp.
ATTTGCAGGCAATTAATTGGAATTCCACGCGTTAAGCAACAAACGATTTCCCAGATGATCAAAAACCTGCTCCTATTTTTACTCTTTGCAACCATATCTGCCACGGCACAGGTAGATTCACAAATGCGCTACACCAGTGATTCGCGCCAGTATTTTATCTGGAGCGACGCCAGCAATTCCTATGTGCTGCGCGAGACCGAATACGAACATTCAACGATTGACATTCGCGAACTCGGGTCAAAAAGCAACGGCTACGTGACCATTGCCATGGTCGATGACGGACTTTCGCGCCTCTTCCACGGATCGATCACGGCTTATTCGGTAAATGAAAAAGGGGAACCGACCTGGCAAATGCGATCCAAGATCATGAAGGCCAAGCTCACGTTTAACCCTGAATCGAAAACCCTCACCTACGTGTACGACGCCAATGACAAGCGTTACCAGCGCATCATGGTCTACAACCTCAAGACGGCCGAGGACCAGGCTGCAAAATAACTAGATCCCGATCTCGACCTGGAACCGCACATACCATGAGTTGCGCGTGCTGCCGTCAAAATAATCCAATTGGTCATAGGTGACTTCCCCCTGAAGTTTGAAGGTGTGTTCCCAAATGTACTTGGTCACGCCCAGGCTGTATTGCTTGGCGTGCGGTGCAAAATCGCGAATATCTTCCCCGACTTTTTGGATCGAATACCGGCCAATCAACTCGTACTTTGACGGAAAAATGTAACTCGCCTGGTAGTCGAAGCCGTTTCCTGTGAAAACATAGTTCATGTCCGTGGGGTCGTCGGGATTGACGGTTACTGCATTTTCAGAAGTTGAACGCGACATGTAGGCCATCATCGCGGCAAATCCGCGGTACTTGAACATCGCATCGAGCAATACCGACTTCATCGTTCGGGGTTCAAACAGGTCATCTCCCAATTGTCCCTGCGTGCGCAAGGCGCGATTGTTTTGGTGAAAGGCGCCGCTAAGCATGAGCTTGGGCGTGGGCTCGCGAACGATGTCTCCCTCGAAGTAGGTCCCATCCTTGGCAAACGCGCCAAAAGGGAACAGTTCGGCCTTGCCGGTTAGTGCGATGCCATCGTCTGCGCGCCCCGTCACGTTGCGGCCCTCGCCGGTGGAAACCGCGGCCTTGAAATTGGCCGAGAACTTATCCAACTGTTCATTCATGTTGTGGAACTGAAACCCGAAGTCGCGGTCGATCGTGAACCGCGCGTTGTTGATGGTCCGGTCGGTGAGCTGCAGGCCACCGGATGAATTGACGCGCTGCCGGTTTCCGGGGAGCTTGGTCTGGCCAAAGGAAAGGTTCCAATGCCGGTTTGGCCGGTAGAAGACCACCGCGTCCCGTATGATGTTGATGTTCTCGCCCTCGCGCACCTCGCCCACATCGCCCGGTGCAAAGGAAAGCTGGATCGCGTAGAGGAATTTGGGGTTGCCCACGTAACCGTCAAACCGTAGCCTGAGCCTGCGGATCTGGCCGTCGTAGGATGGCTTTTCGTCTTCAGCGTCGAGGTACGTGACCCGGTTCTGCATCCTGAAGCGGATGTTGAGCTGGAAAAGGCTGTCCGGCGAAGTCAGCCCCAGTCCCTTGCCGTAGCTGTAATAGGGCAACGCCGATAGCTTGAGGTCGTTGTCATTGGTGGTCTGGCTGATGGTAACCTGTCCCGAGGCCACCAGGGCCGAAGCCGAAAGGATCAGGGCAAAAAAGTATTTCATGATGGTTGTGTTGGCCAGGCAAAACTAATATTAATTTTTGAGGGGTTCGGGCTTGATTGCTACCTTTGCATAAAAACATGCCATGGCCGAATCTTACCTCGGATATCATTTCACGGTCGAGCCCAGGGAACTGGGTTCGGAAATCCTTGTTGCCGAGCTTGGGGAAAAGCCCTTCGATTCTTTTGTGGAGAGCGAGTTTGGCGTGACGGCCTATATCAGGAAGAAAGATTGGTCGGCGGATATCCTGGACGATCTCTATATCTTGAAGTCGCCTGAATTCACAATATCCTATACCGTGGAGGAGATCGCGCAGGTCAACTGGAACGAGGAGTGGGAAAAGCATTTTGAACCCATCGATGTCGACGGACGGTGCCATGTGCGCGCGCCTTTCCATGCCGCATCGGGCAGCGAATATGAAATCGTGATCGAGCCGAAAATGAGTTTCGGCACCGGCCATCACGAAACCACGCACATGATGATCCAATTCCTGTTGCGCGAGGACCTCGCCGGCACAAAGGTGCTGGACATGGGCTGCGGAACGGCCATCCTGGCCATACTTGCGGAGATGCGCGGCGCATCTGCCGTGGACGCGATCGATATAGATAGCTGGTGTTACCTGAATTCAATTGAAAACGCATCGCGCAATAATTGCAGCCGTATTTCAGTTTATGAGGGCGACGCCACGCTCCTGCACGGAAAACGTTACCAGGTCATCATCGCCAATATCAACCGCAATATCCTGTTGGCAGATATGGCGCAATATGCCGCATGCCTTGAAGCTGGCGGAACTTTGCTCTTGAGCGGTTTCTACGCCGAGGACATCCCGGCCATCGACTCGTGCTGTGTGGCTTTGGGGCTTCGCCAGTCGGAACAACTGGGACGCAACAAATGGGTGGCGCTTAAATACATCAACCAAAACTGACGCCATGGGAATCAAGGAAAAA
Source organism: Flavobacterium sp. (assembly GCA_005792865.1). GTDB lineage: Bacteria > Bacteroidota > Bacteroidia > Flavobacteriales > Flavobacteriaceae > Flavobacterium. The sequence continues at coordinate 2,664 of SXQR01000039.1, forward strand.
ATCAGGGAAGAAAGGGCGACGGAAGAACAATTGTCGCTCAACAACGAAATCATCATCTACAATGACGACGTGAACACTTTTGACCACGTGATCGATACGTTGGTGCGCGTCTGCAGCCATACCTTTGAGCAGGCCGAGCAGTGCTCGCTCATCATCCACTACGTCGGCAAGTGTACGGTCAAGACCGGTCCCATGAAAGAATTGATCCCGCAGTGCACGCAACTGCTCGAGGCGGGACTGAGCGCGGAAATCGTGTGATGAGTCGTCAGTCATCTGCTGTCAGCTATCAGCTGTCAGTTTGAATGCGCTCTGCCGGATGATGGTAGATGTTATTCGACACTTAAGATTCTAGATAAAAAAAGCCCTCTCGCGAGGGCTTTTTCTTTAGTTGGCCGAAGCCTTTTCAAAGTAAATCGTCGTGACGGTCGCAATACCGCCTGTGTTGTCGGTTTCCTCCAGGCGCAGTTCCGAATTGGTGAGCCTCGTGATCTCGTAGGTGCCGGCGTAGTTCGCATCGCCGGTGATGGTCACCATGTCGTCGGTCTTGGACCAGTTCGCGACCGTACTTGCCGGTGAGGCCTGGCACACGTCGTCACCGTCCCTAAAGTATGCCACGCGGTTCAATACGCCACCGCCGGCAAATTCGATATAATCCTTTGAGCAACCGGGCTCATTGCCTTCGTAATTCTGTGTGATCGTGTTGCTGCTGCCGACCTTCACGGTAGTCTTGATCGGATTCCAGCGGGCTTGGATGTTTCCGTTGTTTGACGGTCCGTCGTCGTCGCTGCTGCAGGAGATGATGGCGGCCGAAGCAAGCACCATCAGAAATAATTTTTTCATAAAACAATTGATTTAGGTTTGACCAAATTTAACGAAAATGGCATGCGGCAGCATTACTTTATGATATTTTTATGGTCAGTGCGGCAGTTTGTCCTTCACCACGCCATAAATAAAAGTTCCGATGAGCGCCCCGGCCAGTACAAATACCATCGGCAGGAAGCCCGCGCCCAAAAGAATGAATATCGGCCCCGGACACGCACCCGCAAGCGCCCAGCCCAGGCCAAAGAAGAGTCCCCCGATCCAGTAGCGCGCATTGCCGGGTTCCTTGTCTGCAATCGAGATCGGCTCTCCGCCAATGTCCTTTAACTTTCGCTTCTTGAACAGTTGCAGGCCCAAAAAACCCGTGAGGACCGCAGTCATGATGATGCCGTACATATGGAATGACTGGAAGTGGAACATCTCATATATCCTGTACCAGGAAACGGCTTCGGATTTGGTGAGCACCACGCCGAAGATGAACCCTACCAGTAGGAATTTCAGTGTTTTCATCAATTTAAAAAATTAAGGGAAGGATAAAATGCGCCATAATCAGGCCGCCGATAAAAAATCCGATCACCGCCTTCAGCGAGGGGATCTGCAGGTTGCTTAGCCCCGAAATGGCGTGGCCCGAGGTGCATCCGCCGGCATAACGGCTACCAAAACCGATCAGCACGCCCCCCATCACCAAGATGAATATCATCTTGGGGTATTGGAACGCCTCGTTCCCGAACATGATCTCTGGAAGCAACTTTCCATTGGGCGGGTCGATGCCCATTTGTTCAAGTTGCGCCACGGTTTGGGGATTGATGGAAACATTACCTGGAGACGACATGAAATGCACCGCGACGAATCCGCCGACCATCGCACCGATGATCACCGCCAGGTTCCAGCGTTGCGCGCGCCAGTCAAAATTGAAGAAGGGTACGATCTTACCGGCACCCGCCATCGAGCAAAGGGAGCGCAGGTTGGACGACATCCCAAAGACCTTCCCGAACCATACGAGCACGAGCATGACGCATCCGATTAAAAATCCCGAAACGTACCACGGCCAGGTTTGACTCACTATTTCCATACAGTAATTTTATTTGGAACAAAGACTTTCACTTGAGACTTTCGTCGTCCTTACAAATGTAGGAAAAATGAACATGCCCTCGCGCCGCGTGCAATAAAGCCGTAAATTTGAGGGGCAAAAAACTTTGGATGAAAAGATTTTCGATCGAATTTAAATGGGCGGCTATTTTCATGGCGATCTCCCTGATGTGGAGTTATCTGGAGCGTTCGGCGGGGCTGCATGGCTCGCATATTGAAAACCATGCGCTCTATTCCAATCTGTTTGGGATATTTGCATTTATCGTTTATGCGATGTGCATTTTTGACAAAAAACGCAACTATTACGACAATCGGATGGATTGGACCCGCGGGTTTCTTTCGGGCCTCACCCTGACGGTCATGATTGCGTTGCTCAGCCCGCTGATCCAGTATATCATCGTTGAGCATATCTCGCCCGATTTCCTGGCGAACATGAAAACTTACTACGTCAGCCGCAACGGATCGGGAAAGGCACTCGCCGACGCGATGTTCAGCTTCAGGGGCTTGTTGCTCCAGGCGGTCTTCAACATCATGTCGATGGGGGTCGTCGCCTCCGCAATTATTGCCTGGTTTGCGCGTTCAAAAGAATTCAAATCATGAAAAAAATACTCTTAGTCATCGCCGCGTTTTCATTAAATGCCTGCGTCAGCACCAAAAGTACGCTCAAAAATGTCGACGACAACGCGCCCGTCCCGCAAGTGCTGAACAATACCTTTGTCATCACGGAGCAGGCCACTGACAGCCGTTACGGCTATGATCCCGATTATCCCATCAACATGTTCTTTGCAAGTACCCGCGACGAAAACATCAACCCCGCGAGGTTCTTCAATGCGCTTGCCGGGCCAAACGGAGAGAAGATCTTTTACACCAAATTGGAAAGCTGCTGCCCGTTTCCTACCAAGAGGAGCGAAATGGGTGCGGGCCTTCTCGACCTTTATGAGGTGCGATGGGTCGGCCAGAAAAGGCCGGTCAGGTTATATGTGAACATTTATGAAAAAGGCAGGCTGATGGTTCCCGTCGGATTGACCCTGCGAAAAAATTAAGCTATGGATATCAACAACATCCCAAACATCAAACATACCGGCAGCGGCAACTTCTTCCTTCTGGCCGGGCCCTGCGCAATCGAAGGCGAGGATATGGCGCTGCGCATCGCCGAAACCCTTGTTGGCATCACCGACAGGCTTGAGATTCCCTTTGTCTTCAAGGGTTCGTTCAAAAAGGCCAACCGCTCCCGGATTGACAGCTTCAGCGGCATCGGTGACGAAAAAGCGCTAAAGATCCTCGCGAAGGTGAAAAAAGAATTCGGGGTTCCCGCCGTTACGGACATCCATACCAACGAGGACGCCGCGATGGCCGCCGAATATGTGGACGTTTTGCAGATTCCCGCGTTTTTGGTCAGGCAGACCGACCTGGTGGTGGCCGCCGCCAAAACGGGCAAGGTGGTCAATCTCAAGAAAGGCCAGTTCATGAGCCCCGAAAGCATGAAGCACGCGGTGCAGAAAGTACTGGATTGCAATAACAGAGACGTGATGGTCACCGACAGGGGCACGATGTTCGGGTACCAGGACATGATTGTGGATTTCAGGGGCATTCCCACCATGCGCAATTTTGCGACCACGGTGCTGGACATCACGCATTCGCTGCAACAGCCCAACCAAATGACCGGGGTCACCGGCGGGCGCCCGGATATGATCGAGACCATCGGCAGGGCGGGAATCGCATCGGGCGTGGACGGCATTTTTATTGAAACGCACTTTGACCCGGCCAATGCGAAAAGCGATGGCGCAAACATGCTCGACCTGAAATTGTTTGAGGGATTGATGACACGACTGGTCGCCATCAGGCAAACCATAAACCGTTTTATTTAATAAGACTTATCTTAAATTATGTAAGTGGTACGGTTATTGGAAATTGTAGTTTAGCTGTAAATAGTTTCGGCTAAAACCAAAAAATAAAGTATCATGAAACGTATCATTTTATCACTGTTGGCGATTGTAGGCTTTACAGCGCTTTCGCAGGCACAGATCAAGGTCACTCCAAGGACCACGACGACCACTACGGTCAAGACAGAACCCAAAACGACCGTCGATTTCAACAAGAAGCGTATCATCAGGAGCGAAGACCGGACGGTCGCGACCCAGACCCGCACTACCGTTCCTACCAGCAGTACCCGCACCAGCAGGACGGTGGATTTTGAAAATAAAAGGGTAATCACCACCGGCGGAACCAGAACAAGCGGTCCGGTGGTCATCAAATCCGACGACGACCGTAAATACAAGTCGTATAAAAAGAAAAACAAAAAGTGGAAAAGCAAATTTGCCAACGGCCACGACAACAGGACCAAGTCAAAGCACCACAACAGCAAGGGGCATGACAACAGGTCCAAATCCAAACACCACAAATAATTAAAGTGCCTCAGGGCACTTTTTTTAGTGCCCTACCCCCGACTTGTCAAACCGGATTCCCTGCGACCGCAGGATGCTGCCCGATTTCCAGGCATAGACCGCAAGGTAAAGAAAGCACGCCACCCCGACGATGTAGCTGAATTTGATATTGGTCTCATCGGCCACCACGCCCTGAAGCCAGCTCACGATACCGCCACCCATGATCATCATGATCAGGAAATTGCTTCCCTGGTTGGTTTCCCTACCGAGTCCACTAATGGCGAGGGTGAAAATGCAGGGCCACAGGGTACTGCAAAATAACCCGACACTAATAAAGGCATAGACGCTGAGCATTCCCTCGGTGAGCATTCCCGTAAGCAGGGCCGCGATGCCACAAAGCGAAAAGATCAGGAGCATTCGTGCAGGATGCCCCTTGCTGGCGATATCGGCGATGATCAATATCAGGATGACGGCGGCATAGATAAAAAACCGCTCGATGTCGTGACCCGCAATGGCATTGACTCCCAGAAAGACCGCAAAGGCCAGGTAGGGCGCGACGAACTTGAGCAATTTTTCCAGGCCTCCTTTAAGGTTGAACGCCTCGAGTGCACCGGTCCACCGCCCGATCATCAGGCTGGCCCAGTAGAGTGAAATGTAAGGCGCGATCTCGCGGGTTTCAAAACCAACATATTTTTCCATGTAATCCGGCAGGTTGGACGCGGTTGAAACTTCCACGCCCACGTAGACGAAGATGGCGATCATGCCCAGGACGAGTTGCGGATAATGCAGCGCCGACCTTCCTGTATCGTTGACATCGGCAATGGGATGCTGCGGCGTGTCTGGCAAGGCAGAGAATTTGAGCAGGATGGCCACCAGCATGAAGGCGCCGCCCAGGATCAGGTAGGGGATCTTCACACTTTCGATGCTGACATCGGCCGTCGCAGCCGAGCCCGATCCAAAAATTGCATAACTGACAATGAGCGGTCCGATGGTCGTTCCGAAATTATTGATCCCGCCTGCAAGGGTTAGCCGTTGTGAGCCGGTGGAAATAGGGCCGAGCGCGATGGCGAGAGGGTTGGCGACCACCTGTTGCAAAGAAAATCCAAGGCCGACAATGAACAGTCCCGAAAGCATCAGCGGAAACGATTCGTTGTTTGCGGCCGGGTAGAACAGCAAAGTCCCGAGTGCCGATATGGTCAGGCCCAGGGCGAGCCCGTTCTTGTAGCCGATGCGGTTGATGATGTCCCGTCGGGAAAGGAACGATATCGCCATATAGATCAGCGATCCGACGGTATAGGCCACATAGAATGCAACCGAGACCAGTTGGCTTTGCCCCTGGCTAAGGTCAAACTGCTTTTTGAAGACGGGAATCAGGATGTCGTTGCTTGCGGCGACGAAACCCCAGAAAAAGAATACCGATACCAATGGAATGAACTGACCCCAACGGGTTTGATGCTGACCTGTACGCATGTTGATGATTTTTCAACACGAATTTGGCAAATAATTCAGCGCGGCGGGTTACCGCAAAATTTATTTACACACAAGTTATCAACCCCGAACGCCATCGGCGAATGCCTGCAAATAAGAGAATCGCGGCGTCAGCGCACCGTCCCGTGCGACGCATGCCCTTTCAAGGATACCGTCCTTGTCCCCATTGAAGAAGGCGGGGATCACGTGCTCGAGAAACATCTCGCCAAATCCCTCGCTTGCATCGCGCGGCAGTTCGCACGGCAAATTGTCCACGGCCATCACCACGATTGCGGCGGGATGGAAAATATCTGCTTCGCGGTCTTCGGAGGGCAGGTAGCCGTAAAAGGGATCGGCGATGGTGGAAGGACGGATCGTGCAGGCGATGGGTCCGCCAATGTCGCAGGAAATATCGGCCACGACCCTGATGTTGTTTTTTGCCGATGCGAGCATTTCGCGGGTCAGGATCACGGGCGCATCGGTCGCGCAAAAGTGCCCCGCAATGAACATGTCGGCGACCTCCGTGAACCGCCCGAAGTCCGATTCATAAAGGTCCGGGTTGTCATAGAA
>SXQR01000040.1 GCA_005792865.1 Flavobacterium sp.
AATCCGCAGCGACAGCATTTCCTGCGTGAGATCCATGCGGTATCTGCCGAGGTCTGCGCCACCGAACTCATGTCGCTCATCCTCGAATGCTCCGAGATCCAACGGCTGTGGCCTGCCTACAACCGGGCTTTGAAACGGTTCGAGCACAAATTCGGGTTGTTCGATTATGAAGCCCGTAGCGGCCATCGGTACCTGGCGGTTGGACAACTGCGCCGCCACCAGCCCTGCCTGCAGCCTTTCAACACCTTGTGGGAAGCGACCGATACCCTCCGGAAATTAGCTACGGAATTCGATATTGACCAAAGGTTCTGCAAATATGGCACGACGGACCTGGGTGATTTTTTCCCGCAACTCAACACGTTGCCCACGCCGTCTCCGGATCAGCACAATGAAACGGTAACGCGCGCAATCAATTCCCTGCTTGGAAACCGGCCCACATTTGCCATCATGGACCGCGGACGTTCCGCCGATGAGCGCAGTTGCATCTATATCGAGAATGGCGCCATGCATTCCATGGGTTACCTGCCGGCTGACGAAGGGTTTTCACAACTGTCGCGCCTGCCCGATTTCCTGACCCGATACCGAAGCAACCAGTACATCATGCAACTGGTCAATTCCTTCGCGGCCAAAAATCCGTCCAAAGTCGTGCGCGCCCTCTCGATGGCTGCCGCCGAAGATTGAAAATGTGCGTGGCACACAACTTTCCCTACGCGGATTGCGGATTCCCGATTTAGGCGTAAATTAGGATTTCAGAATACTTTCCTTGGGGCCGATAAAAAGACAAAGCTCGCCATCATCAAAACGCAACCAACTTCGCTCAGCGTCAGCGATTTTCTTGGCCGTATCGAAAATGCCGACAGGCGCGCCGACGCATTCCGACTGACGGAGATAATGCGCAGCGCCACGGGCGAAGAACCGGTCCTGTGGAGCAATTCCATTGTGGGTTTCGGGAACAAACGATACAAAAGTGAACGTACGGGCCGCGAAGTCGACTGGCTGCTGATAGGTTTTGCGCCCCGCAAATCAAACTTCTCGCTCCACCTGGCCATCGATATCAACAAGCATCACAGCCTGCTTGCAGCTTTGGGCAAACACAGGACGGGCGTCGGATGCCTCTATATCGACAGGTTGGCAGACGTGGAACTGTCCGTATTGCAGGATATTATCGGCGAAAGCCTCAAAAATAAATAGGATGACAATCCCCGAAATATTATCAAAACTGGAATCGATGCACAACGCCAAGACCGCCACGCACAATCACAAATACGGGGCGACCCGGACATTTGGCGTCAAGTTGGGCGATATCCGCGCATTGGCCAAACAGTTGGACATTGACCGAAAAATGGCACTTGCACTTTGGGAAACGGGTATTGCGGATGCACAACGTTTGGCCTGCCTGATGGATGATCCGCATTCCCTTTCGGCCGATGAGCTCGAGCGGATGCTGCCCTTGACGCATTTCAGCCAGGTAGCCGATTGGTTCAACTCATACCTGCTGAAGGACCGGCCGGACCGGGAGTCGCTGCGCGAAAGATGGATGGCCTCAAGTAACAAGTGGGTGCTTCGGTCAGGGTGGAACCTCACGGCGAGCCGGATTGCCAGGAAAGATGCCGGGATCGATGCGGGTTTGATGTTGGACAAAATCGAATCCGAAATGCCCATTGCGCCGCCCGAAGTTCAATGGACCATGAATTTCGCGCTTGCCTACATCGGCATCCATTATGTCGAATTAAGGCACCGCGCCATCGAGATTGGCGAAAAACTGGGCGTGTACCGCGATTACCCCGTTTCAAAAGGCTGCACCTCGCCTTTCGCCCCCATTTGGATCGCTGAAATGGCCGCCCGGCAAAACAAGAGCAAATGAAACAACACATCAAACGTGGCCTGCGCGTTTCCCGGTACGTGATCTACAAGGAAACGCTGGTGGATTACCGGGAACACTTCTGGTCTTTCCTTGGCGCTTTCGCGGGTATCGGACTCATCGCCTTCTTCCAAAGCCATGTCCTGACCGAAACCGAAAACATTTTTTTGATCGGTTCCTTTGGCGCCTCGAGCGTACTGGTCTTTGGCGCCATCCAGAGCCCGCTTGCCCAACCGCGCAACCTTATCGGCGGGCATGTGATTTCGGCCATGGTGGGGGTTCTCGCCTACAGGTTCCTTCCCGATATCATCTGGATCACCGCGCCGGTGAGCGTTGCGGCTTCGATCGTCCTGATGCAGGTCACCAAGACCCTCCATCCTCCCGGAGGCGCCACTGCGCTGATCGCGGTCATCGGCTCGCCAAAGATCCATGAACTCGGCTATTGGTATGTGATTTCACCCGTGCTGGTCGGAGCCGTCATTTTATTGACCACCGCCCTGATATTCAATAACATGACGCCGTCTCGCCGCTATCCCACAAACCGCAGGTTCACTTACTTGCTGCGCAAAAGGCTATTGCTGCGGCCGCGGGGAAATAAAATGGCGAATGCTAAAAAAAATGTACAGGATGCTTGATGCGACGATTGAACCCCAATTCACCATGATTCTTGGCCTCTTGGGCACCTTCGCTTTTGCGATGAGCGGTATCAGGCTCGCGGCCGGCAAGGATATCGACTGGTTTGGCGCTTATATCATTGGGTTGGCGACAGCCATCGGCGGGGGAACCGCACGCGATCTCCTGCTCGATGTCACGCCCTTCTGGATGCTGGATCCCAATTACCTGATCACGACGGGAATCGCGTTGTTGGCGGCCCTCGTTTTCAAACAGCGGGTATTCAGGCTCGGGGAGCCGCTTTTTATGTTCGATGCGTTGGGACTCGGGCTGTTTACCGTGGTGGGGATCACCAAAAGCATTGCGGCGGGATTGCCGTTTTGGGTGTGCATCGCCATGGGTACGATCACCGGCTCTGTGGGCGGGGTGATCCGCGACGTTTTGATCAATGAAGTTCCCCTGTTGTTCAGGAAAGACATATACGCACTGGCCTGTGTGGCCGGCGGCATCATGTATTTTGCATGCAAGTACATGGGTTTGCCGGACGGACTGACCGAATTGTTGGCGGCAGTCACGGTGATCGCAATCCGCCTGCTTGCCGTGCGTTTCCACATCCACCTTCCCGTGATCGCACCCGTCACAAAAAAATGACATTGCCCAAAAATTGTCGTAAATTGGAATCTAAATTACATCGTATGGAAGCACTTATCAAAATGGTGGCCGACAAGACCGGCATCTCACACGACCAGGCGGCGATGGCCGTATCGACAGTTGTCGGTTTTCTTAAGGACAAATTGCCGGCGGGATTGGGGGAAAACCTGGATTCTTTCGTCAACGACAAGGACGGTCACGGCGGCGGATTTGGGGATATTGCCGGAAAATTCGGCGACATATTCAAAAAATGATGCATGGAACCGGTTTTTAATGACCTTTTGGATATTCTCAGGCGGCGCTTTGACCAAAATATGCATCGGCACAAATCTGTTTCGTGGTCGGAGGTCGAAAACAGGCTACAGACCGCTCCGGGCAAATTGAAATCCTTGGCCGCAATGGAGGAAACCGGCGGCGAACCTGACGCGATCGGAATTTCGGACAACGGGGAAGCAATTTTTTGCGACTGTTCGCCCGAAAGCCCCGCGGGACGGCGGAGCCTTTGTTACGATGCCGACGCCCTCGAAGCCAGAAAGGAAAACAAACCTTCCGGAAGCGCGATGGACGTCGCCGCAAAGATGGGCGTCTCCCTGCTGACCGAAACGCAATACATCCAACTTCAGGACCTTGGGCCTTTTGACAGGAAAACCTCGTCCTGGCTCCTGACCCCGAAGAAGACGAGAAACTTGGGCGGCGCGCTTTTTGGTGACTACCGCTATGGACGAACTTTCATTTATCACAACGGGGTACAATCGTATTACGCTGCGCGCGGATTTCGTGCGATCCTCTTAATCTAAACTTATGAAACATAAAATCAGCCTGTTGATCGCCGCAGTCGTGTTTGCCCTGCCGGCAACCGCCCAGGAAAATGCCGCCGTGCACAAGGCGGTGACGGACTTCTTTGAGATTTTTTCCACACGGGAAGTTTCGAAGCTCGCCGATGTGACAACCGACGACATCCTTATTGTCGAGGATGGCGAATTATGGAACCGCGATTCCATCGCCAAATTCCTGACCAAACCCGCACCGGCAGATTTTAAAAGGGAAAACACAATGAAGTTCCTAGATACCAACATCAAGGGGCAGACCGCCTGGACAACCTATGAAAATACTGCCCGCATCCTGGCCAACCAACGCAAATTCATCGTCGTGTGGTATGAGACAGCGGTTCTGATCAATGACAAGAACCGTTGGAAGATCAGAACGTTGCATTCCACTACAAAGGAAAACCGCCGTCAATAGTTCATCATGTGCTACAGGGTAGAAATGAAGATGGACATCCGCAAGATCGGGAAGCAATTCAAGGCGGCCGCCGATCATCCGGACAGTATTGTTTTCGATTCCGAGATCAACGGTTTTGCGTATCCGGTACTTCCCGTCATCACGGCCGATGCGCCTTCAAAAATCGAACTTTCGTACGAATGGGGCCTGATCCCTTCGTGGTGCAGGGACGAGGCGATCCGGAAAAATACCCTCAATGCGCGCATCGAGTCATTATCTGAAAAGCCAGCCTTCAAGGGCGTGATCGCCAACCGGTGCCTCGTGCTTGCCACGGGGTATTTTGAATGGCGATGGCTGGACGAAAAGGGAAAGTCCAAACAAAAATTCGGAATCCATCACGCAAGCGCCGAGGCCTTCGCCTTCGCGGGACTTTACTCGTTTTGGCGCGATCCCCAGCGCAGGCAGCGAAACACCTTCACGATCTGCACCACCCGGGCCAATGAGCAGATGCAGTATGTGCACAACACCAAGCAGCGCATGCCCGTCATGCTGAATCCCGGTGACGAACAGGCCTGGCTGGACCCAACCAACGACGTGCAGGCCTTTTCATTTCCCCGGTACACCCCTGACCTGGTGGCGTTCCCGAATTGATAATTTTGTTAACTTGGGCAAAAAAACATGAGCCCACTCATACGGAATATATTAGCGGTTGTCGCAGGAATCGTGCTGGGAAGCATGGTCAACATGGGAATCCTCCAGGTGGGGAATTCGGTCATCCTACCGCCCGCCGGGGTTGACTCCACCACGCCCGAAGGACTTCGCAACGGCATGCAGCTTTTTGAACCGCAGCACTTCATTTTTCCTTTCCTTGCGCATGCGCTGGGAACATTGGCTGGTGCATTTGCCGCCGCCATGATCGCAGCGTCCAACCGGATGAAAATTGCGCTGGGCATCGGGATTTTCTTTCTTCTGGGTGGGATCGCGACCATCGTGATGCTTCCGTCGCCAATTTGGTTCACAATGCTGGACCTGCTTCTGTCCTATATGCCGATGGCCATTATCGGCGGTCGCGCAGCCATCTCGCGAAAGCGCAACATCTGACATTTTTTTTGTTGTTATAAAATATTAAGGTAAATTGGTACGTTCAAGTGGGAATCCTGCAAGATATGAGATACCTTATTTTACTGCTACTGTTTGGTCCGTGGGCAATGGCCCAGGTAAAGGGTTCCCATGAACTCCTTCAGAGCAAGGATTTCAAACTTACCGACGGTCGGATGATCGCCTCCGACGTGGGTTGCGTGATTCCGGGTGAAACATCGGGAGATCCGATCCAGATCAGCATCGTTTGCATGCAGGCCGCCTTTCGGGATACGGGGCTTGGAAGGATCAACGACATGATCCTGTACGCCGATGGCAAAGTGCGCAAGGCAGTGAGCGGAAGTTACAAACCGTCCGAATTCAGGATGGCCTACAACCCATCGACGCGTTTGTGGAGCCTGACGAGCCTTTTCAGTACCGAGCAGAGCGGCATCGTGACCAAAAGCCTGATGGCGCTGGACTTTGATGCATCGGGTAATTTCCTCGAGATGAAACGCGTATTCTGATGAAAGCCACATTATTTTACAGGTATTTCCTGGCCATAATGATGTTGTGCCTTCTGGCCTGTCGCGAAGAAAAACAGGAAGAAAAAGCATCGGAACCTGCTCTTGACGAGGCGCAGATTCCTTTCGACAAAGCAAAATGGCTGATGACCGACGGCGCCGATTATCTTTATCGGGACAAGATGGTGGAAGACCTGTTCAGGGACGACAAACTCAAAGGCCTCACCAAGGAGCAGATTGTCGAAAAGCTTGGCGAGCCCACCCGCACTGACAAGAATTACATTTTTTACAGGCTGTCACAAACGCGTATCCAATTCCTTCCCATCAAGACCAAAACGCTGGTGATCAGGCTTTCGCCGAAAGGTCTGTCGGAGGCGGTCCTGATACACGGTGGATAAATCGCAAGGTTGCATAAATGCTTAAATATCTGCTGCTCTGGTTTCCGATGCTGCTGCTGGCCATCCTTAACGGTGCCTTTCGGGAGCGTGCGATCGTACCGAGGACTTCACCAGGCGTCGCCCACCGCATTTCGACCCTCACGCTGCTCCTGCTCTTTGCCGCTTATTTTTACGTCCTTGTCCGTACAGTACCTCCCGGGTCGGGAAAACAGGCGCTGCAGGCCGGACTGATGTGGCTTTTGCTGACCTTGGCATTTGAATTCGGGTTTGGCCGTTATCGCGGTCTTTCCTATGAACAAATGCTCTCGGAATACAATATTTTGGCGGGAAAATGGTGGGTCCTTGTACCGATTTTTGTCACGGTTGGGTTCTGGGCGATGAATAACCTGCTTTACGGATGATGGCCCGGCCGGTTTGCCGAAACAAAATCAGTGATGAAGGCAAGTAGCCCGATTGATTTCAGGCTTTCGATTTCCCCGGAAACCCTTTGCCCCTCAAAATATTGAGCGCGAATCCCGGAATCAAAGAACCCGGACAAGTTCCCGTCCTGCTCCAGCATCCGGTTGATGGACCGGCTCTGCGCATGATGCGAGTCGGCTAGTATGGATTGGATTAGCGATAAATTTTTCACGCAGGCATAACGCGTGGCGGCCAGCATCAGCAATACGGAGGCGTTGTACATTTTTTTCTCATGTGCCCGAAACCCCTCCGAGATGAGCGGCTGGCCAGGATAGCAGGAATTGAGGTATTCTTCAAGCGCCTTTCGGTGTTTCCGGAAGAACAATACGATGATCTGCGAGGCCGCATCTTCCTGTCCTGCATTGGCCAGTTTGGCAAGGTCATACACCGTCCGAAGCCTGATGCGCTGCGGCACATACCATCCGATCTGCAACAATGATAGGATATTCTTGTCAAGGGTCGCATCGGCAATGAGCGTTACGGCATCGTGCATCAGATCTTGTGGCATCAGTACGATCGGCTGTAACTGGCATGTTCGATCAACGCCTCGGTCTTTGTGCCGTCTCCTGTCCTGAACTTGGTCTGTATGGTCTCGCGCCTGTCCATCCGTTGCAGGAATACGACCAGATGGAGATGTGGGCCGCTGCTGTATCCGGTATTTCCGCTTATTGCGATGACGTCGCCTGCCCTTACCGTATCGCCGGGCTTCAGGCTGGTTCCGTTCTGCTTGATATGGGTGTACTCGGCGAAGGTGCCGTCCCCATGTTGAATAATGATGTAATTGTTGAACTGCTTGCAACTCTCCTCCTTGCAGCCGCGGTTGTGTCGCGTGACCACCTGGATCACCTTGCCATCGCGCACGGCCGTGACCTCGGTACCGATCTTCATGGAAAAATCCAGCGCGTTTTCCCCCTTGTGCGAGAATTTGCCGTTGTAGCCCTGGTCAATCTTAAAACTCTGGCCCGTCTTGAACGGAAGCCAATATTCGTGATCCCGATCGTATTGGGTCTGGGTTACATCGCCAAACTGGATCAGGGATTTGAAAGATAGTTTAGCGGCCTTCGCAGGATTGGCGGGAACCAGGCGGTCAACCTCAAACTTTTTTGTGCGCGCCGGCACCACGACCGGAATTTTATGCGCCTTCGCATCCTTCATGTTGACGATCTGGTAATCGATGAGCACGGTCACCGGGCAATATTCGTCATTGTCCACCAGGACCGTAAACACGTTATTGGCCGATTCAGTATAGGCACGTGCGGCAACCTGGGCCGGGGAATGGCAGGTAAATATTAGCAGAAGCAGGACAATGGCTTTTCGCATGGCGGGAATTTGCGGGGAAAATACGAAAATCTGCGTATTTCGGTCATGTGGCACGATCTCTAGGTTTGCAAAAACACTTATCATGAAAAAATATCTTGCCTTATTGCTTCTGGCGGCCATACCTGCGGGAGCACAAACCCTTGGGGAATTCAAACCCGACGAGACCTCATATGGATTGTCGAAAATAAAGAAAGACGCCAACAAGCGCATTTACATCTCGGGATTCGAGGTCAATTTTCAAATCTATAACGAGAAGGAAAAGTTCAAACAGGGCGGCTCGATGTTGGGCGGCGGAATGAAAGGCGATGCCAAAAGCGAGGTCTCGATAGGTCTTGAAGGCCTGGACGAGCAAACGGTCCAGCAGATTACCGACCAGCTTTATGCCGATTATATGGCAAAGCTTAAAGGGGCCGGCATGACCATCCTTACGGCCGACGAGGCCGGAAAAACCGAAAAATATTCGGGTTTCCAGCGAATGCGCGGAGGCAAGATCTCCATGGCCGAAATACCCGGGGTGATGACCGCAACACCTACCAATTTTGAATACTACGTAAAGGGCGTGGACAAGGACGGCAAATCCAAAAAAGGAGGTTTCCTGGGCAATGAAGCCTCCCTTTTTCCTGGGTTGTCCAGAGACTTGGGCGATGCAATCATCGGGAATGTGGACATCACGGTCCTTTTTGTCAGTGACCAGAACGCCTTCCAGGGCAATGGCGCAAAGATCAAGGTCAAGACCAACCTAAGGCTCGTGGGCCAGGAGACGATCATCATGACCGATGACAGCGCGATCAAGTTCAAGGGCCAGAATACGATGACGCCGGTCTCGAGCACCGTGGCCTTTTATCACGGCAAGATGGGTGCGGGCAGCACCTCGGCCTATACGGGAACGCTCAAGAAACCGGTATCGATAATGGGGATTGTTGATGACGAAACCATCACGGCATACGCTGCGGGCGGCATGTCTTCAGGTACGCCCACAATTTACGGCACTTTCTACAGCGTGCGCAACGGCAACACATCAAACGCCAGGTTATCAAGGTCGACCCAAACCGATACCGTGAAGGGGTTTATGCGGCTGCCAAGAAATTCCTCGAATACCACACCGACGAGTTCCTCAAAAACATTTAAAAAAAATGCCCCATCCGGGGCATTTTCTTTTTTGATGTGATGAATGCTATGCGGCCATTTGCATGGCAGGCGCAGGGACGCGGTGAAAATAATCGCAGTAAAATTCGGCTATCTCATAAACCAGGTCCTTCGCTTCCCGAGTTGGATTTTCGGTGTAAAGTTTCAATTTGCGAAGAAGCAGTTTCCTTACGGCGCCTTCAAGTGGATTTTCGGTATCGGCTTCCTGATTCAGGATTTCGCGGATGCGCTCCACGATATTTTGACGGTGCAGGAAACGTTCTGCGATAAACAGATTTAAAACAAGGGTTGTAATGTTGTTGCTCATGATAATGGGTTTTTGGCTAAATTACTGCCGCCGTTACGCCTTCAGATTATAGCATTAAGCAAATAGATTATACTTAAACAAGGTTACCAAATCGTTAACTTCGGGTAAAATTATGGCTTTATGCGACAAGCAGCACTTTTGACCGATATCTAGCCGAAAAAGTCGATTAAGTGATTTTTTCTATAAATGCAAAAAATTCTCGGACGCGCCTTCCGAAGCATTCCACCCGAGTATTCAACTAATTTAATGTCGCCATCAGCCTTCCGGTAGCATTCAAATAAAATATTTGCTATCTTAGTGGCAATCATAAGGTTATGACGCTACGGTACAAAAAATCGCACCTTCAACTTCTGGCAGGCCTGGGGCTTGGACTCATGATGATTTCGGCCGTCATGTATTGGCTCGGGGCTGGAGAATTCGTTGCGGTATTTCTGGCGATGGGGCTTTATAACATCATATTGTATGTTTTCCGGTCAACCAGGCATTACCTTGCAGTCAGAAACGGAATCATTAAAAAGTCCGGCATTTTTGGAGGAAGCATTTCACTAAAGGACATACGACGCGTGCATCATTTTGGCGGGGATATTTTCATTCATGGACCTCACTCCGAAATTCCGGTTTATACTGCTTTCCTGGATCCCGATTCCCTGCGGAGATTTGAGAAAATGCTCCGGCAATTTGCAACTGTAGATGGCAGCAATGTATCGCAACAACGGCCCGTTACAGGTTGATTATTTATAGAATTCCCACTCAAGGTTATTAAAATCCCACTTAATTTCATTTTTTAATCAGCGTTGCCTTACAGCATAATATATGCGATGTGGGAAGGTTCGTAATAATTTTTTTTAAACCGTTAAATTTTAAGATAAATTGTAAGTAATTTTTTATATTCAAATGTTAAATATGCATTTCGTCGATAAAAAGTTACATTTTAACAGATAAATTAAATTTCTTCTTATAGTTTTGTCTCCGTCAGGTTGATGATTGAATCGCCCCTCAACATCGCCGGCACGACGGTCTCCAATTCCGCAATTGGATCCGCCGTTAAAAACTTAACCTACTGAACTATGAAGAAGTTTTTATTTCTTATGGCTGCGCTTTTTTGCCTGACCGCAAATGCGCAAAGAACTAACAAACCACCCAAGGTCAAGCCCGGAAACGGAAATACCGTTGCACCGGCAGCGTTAAGCTATCCCACGCCAAACATCTTTACGGCTGGGAGCGCAATCACCGCGTTGACACCAACGGTCACCGGGAATGTCTCCACCTTCGCCGTTTCACCTGCGCTGCCCGCAGGCCTTGCTCTCAATGCCACAACCGGTACCATCAGTGGTACTCCGACGGCTGCATCGGCATCGGGTATCTATACTGTCACCGCGTCCAATGCTGCGGGAAGTATTTCTTTCGGAGTGGGGATTACGGTGAATGCACCATTGTCGGCGCCATCGGCCCTGTCCTATCCGACGCCCAACACCTTTACCGTCGGCACCCCGATCGCCATGCTTTCGCCCACCGTGAGCGGTACGGTAACTTCCTATAGTGTATCGCCCGCGCTTCCTTCAGGACTTTCCATGAGCACCTCGACAGGTAAGATCACCGGAACGCCCACCACTGCCACGGCAACGGCTACCTACACGGTGACGGCTTCAAATGCGGCCGGCAGCCGTACTTTTGGCGTGGTCATCACGGTGAATGCGGCCCTGGCGGCACCATCGGCACTGAGCTATACATCGCCCAATACTTTTACCGCCGGAACTTCCATTGCGGCGCTTGTCCCCGTGGTTTCGGGAACGGTCACTTCTTATAGCGTGTCGCCGTCGCTTCCCGCAGGGCTTTCCATCAGCAACTCGACGGGAAT
Organism: Flavobacterium sp.; assembly: GCA_005792865.1. Taxonomy (GTDB): domain Bacteria; phylum Bacteroidota; class Bacteroidia; order Flavobacteriales; family Flavobacteriaceae; genus Flavobacterium. The sequence continues at coordinate 11,435 of SXQR01000040.1, forward strand.
TATTTCGGGTACGCCGACCGTTGCCTCGCCTACCGCAACCTACACCGTTACGGCCTCAAACGCCGCCGGCAGCAGGACCTTTGGTGTGGTGATCACGGTCAATGCAGCTTTGGCCGCGCCCTCGTCCCTGAGCTATACATCGCCCAATACCTTTGTGACTGGCACCTCGATCACGGCGCTGATGCCGGTTGTGACCGGCACGGTGTCTTCATACAGCGTCTCCCCGTCATTACCTGCCGGCCTTTCGCTGAGCACGTCTACCGGCATCATTGCCGGCACGCCAACGGCCGCAACGCCAACCGCGACCTATACCGTGACGGCATCAAACGCCGCAGGAAGCAGGACTTTCGGGGTGGTGATCACGGTCAATGCCGCGCTCACCGCGCCTTCTGCCCTCTCCTACCCCTCGCCTAACACCTTCACGGCCGGAACCGCCATCGCCACCTTGTCACCCACTGTATCTGGCACCGTGACCGCATACAGCATTTCGCCGTCATTGCCGGCGGGCCTGTCCATGAGTACATCGACCGGAAAGATC
>SXQR01000041.1 GCA_005792865.1 Flavobacterium sp.
CTCCGGCGCCACCGTGGAAAAGGCAAGGAAAATATCGCCCGAGGAATTGCGTCCCAGTCCACCGGTCCTGGCCACGCCCAGCGATGCGCGTTTCGCCACTGATTTGAGGAACATCGGCAAGAGCGGCGCATCGGTCGCGATGACCACGATGATCGAACCATCCTTTTGCTTACTGTTGTAAACCGGCATCGCTTCACTGATCTCGCGGCCCACGGGCACTCCCGAGATCACCAGGTCCTTGCGGCCTCCAAAATTGGCCTGGACGAACGCGCCTAACGTATATTGCTTCCCGTCGATGGTGAACGTCCGTGACGATGTCCCGCTGCCGCCCTTGAACAGGAAAAGGCCCATGCCCGTTCCGCCGCCAACGTTGCCTTCGGCCACCGGTCCCGATTTTGCCCCGTCCAGTGCCTCGAATACGTGCTCCTTTTTGACATGCAGGCCATTGATGTCGCTCATGATGCCGTCAAAGGTCTCGGCCACCACGGGCAGTCCGAAGGAAAAATCGATCAGGCCCCCTTGAGAGAAATTCCTGATGTTCCATTCCCCTATCGCATCGCGCACCACGCCAATGCTGTTGGTGTTGGTGATCCCGATGGGGCCGTACGTACCGCCGTATTCGTCAATGACGGTCGTGCCGGTCATTTCGCCGTCGCCATTGAGGCAAAACCACCCGGCGGGCACGGGATCGGGTGTCTTTCCCTTTGGCAGGATCACGGTCACGCCGGTACGCACGGGCCCCTCGCCGACCTTGAGTTTTCCGGAACCGGAAATCAGTGTCTTATAGCCCACCAGAACCCCGGCGACATCGGTGATGGCATTGTATTTTCCGGGGGTGCCGTTGAAGGGAATCCCAAATTCCCTTGCGCGTGGTTTTTGTGCCGATGCCGAAATGGCAGCGATCAGGACGATGGCATTGATGCAGTGCGTGACTTTCATGATTGATATGTTGGTCCGCAAAAATAACGGATTTAGCGCAATGTCATATCAGTCCGGTCATGGCCGCGTGTTTTTCGGCCTCCGACGATTCGCCTACCATCAGCACGGGAACCTCGCGAAAATTGTCCACGATGCTCCGGACGTGCCGCATCCTGCGTTTATGGGGCACCGACCGCAGGTAGATCGCGATGATCCGGTCGGGGAATTGGGCCGCAATGTCAGTGTAGATCGATGCGTCGTGTTCCCCGCTGTCGCCGATAAGGACAAATTTCATTTTCGGGTAATTGTCGAGCAGGTTGACAATCTCCTTTTGCTTGTGCGGTTTTTCGGCGGCCGTCACCCTTTTGAAAATGCTCCCGAAGCTCCTCAATAAGATCGGGCCTTTGGGAAACCCGTTGTGATCCAGAAAAAGCTCGAGGTAGCGGTACATGTTCCACGGGCTGTTGCTCAGGTAGAAGACCGGATTCTTTTCCTTGTCCTGCACGCCTTTGTGCAGCTTACGGTACAGCTGTGGCGCATCCTTCAGGGGAATCCGCCTGAAGGCGTTGACAAAAAGTGAATTTCGTATGACCTTCCACTTCAAAAACGAGGTCACGCCCGTATTGAGGATCGTGTCGTCGATGTCGCTGATGATGCCAAAATCCGCCTCGCCATCGGGTATGAGGAATTCGCCGTTGAAGACAGCCGATTCGGACGTCGATGCGGTCGCTTCGGCAAAAAGCGAAAACGGGACCCAGCCTTCGCGATCTGAAAAATGTGAGATGTCGCCCGGCAGCAAAAGGTCAAAGAGGAAATAGCCTTTCGCGTCGGTAACGGTTTCCAGCCGATGGTCGCCAATGGTGAGCGTCACTTTCAGGTTGGGGATCTCATGGGTATCGAACTGACGCACCGCATTGCGCATCGACTGCCACCACGATTGTCCCGCGTGATATTCCAGTGGCCGGTTGTCCAGCACGCGCCCCTTTATATAAAGTTCTTTTCCCGATCCATAAGACCGGTACGGGATGATCCGTACCGACTCGACGCGGTATCTCCCCAAAAGCTTGCTGATTCTTTTGCGCATGACAGTAAGATACGCCTGCTGGCCGGAATCTCCAAAAAATAATTTTCAAATACTATGCGTGCATAATAAATTTTATTATCTTTGGGTTGATGAGGGAACCGGCAATTGACTACGTTTTGCGCGCGACATGGCAGGCCGTCGCCCGCATGTACAACGAACAGGCGGCCAGCTATGGCGGTTCGATGGCCATCGGGTTCGTGCTGCTCAACATAGACAGGGAAAAAGGTACGCCCTCCACCACGCTCGCCCCGCAGATGGGCATGGAACCCACCAGCCTTTCGCGAACGTTGAAGTCGATGGAAAAAAAAGGGCTCATAGTCCGCAGGCCCAATCCGGAGGACGGCCGCGGCGTACTGATACACCTCACCGCTTTTGGCCGGCAGATGCGCGAGCGCTCGCGTGAAACGGTCATCGCCTTCAACGAGGCGGTCCGCAGCCGGGTGAGTGAGGAAAAGATCGCACATTTTTACGAGGTCGCCGACGCCGTCAATTCAGTGGTCGGAAACCGCGAAATATTCAAACCATAAATATGAAACGCAACATCAGGAAAGTCGCGGTCATCGGGTCCGGGATCATGGGATCGGGCATCGCGTGCCACTTTGCGAACATCGGTGCCGAGGTGCTGCTGCTGGACATCGTCCCGCGCGAACTCACGCCAGCTGAATCGGCAAAGGGGCTCACGCTGCAGGACAGGGCCGTCCGCAACCGGTTGGTCAACGACCATCTCGCGGCCGCACTCAAAAGCAAGCCTTCGCCTATCTATCACCCGTCGTTCGCAAACCGCATCACGACCGGTAATGTGGAAGATAACCTGAAGGACATTGCCTCCGCCGACTGGATCATCGAGGTCGTGATCGAGCGGCTCGATATCAAGAAACAGGTTTTTGAAAAGATCGAGCAGTTCCGCACCCCGGGCACGATCATCACCTCCAACACCTCGGGCATCCCGATCCACCTCATGGCCGAAGGCCGCAGCGAGGATTTCCGCAGGCACTTTTGCGGGACGCACTTCTTCAATCCCGCGCGTTACCTCAAGCTTTTTGAGATCATCCCCGGGCCCGACACCTCAAGGGATGTGCTGGATTTCCTCAATCATTACGGGGAACTTTATCTCGGCAAAACTTCGGTCATCGCCAAGGACACGCCCGCATTCATCGGCAACCGCATCGGGATTTACGGCATCATGAGCCTTTTCCACCAGGTGAGGGACATGGGCCTGACCGTCGAGGAGGTCGACAAGCTCACCGGGCCCGTCATCGGCAGGCCAAAATCAGCAACATTCCGGACCGTCGATGTGGTGGGGCTCGATACGCTGGTACACGTGGCCAATGGTCTGTATCAGGGCGTTCCCGACGATGAAGAGCACCAACTCTTCAAGTTGCCGGACTACATCAATACGATGAACGAGAACAAGTGGCTGGGCAGCAAGTCCGGCCAGGGTTTCTATAAAAAGGAAGGCAAGGACATCTTGGCGCTGGACCTGCAAACGATGGAGTACCGTCCGCAGAAAAAGGCGCAATTCGCAACCCTCGAACTCACCAAAACCATCGAACGCCCCATTGACCGTTTCAGGGTGCTCATCACGGGCAAGGACAAGGCCGGTGAATTCTATCGCCGCAACCTGGGCGGGATGTTCGCCTATGTGGCCAACCGAATCCCGGAAATCTCGGACGAACTATACAAGATCGACGATGCGATGAAAGCGGGCTTTGGTTGGGAAAACGGCCCCTTCGAAATCTGGGATTCCATCGGCATCGCTCAAGGCATCGAATTGATCAGGGCCGACGGCAAGGAGCCTGCGCCGTGGGTGGAAAAGCTCTCGCAAATGCCCGATGCCTCGTTTTACACGGTACGCGACGGGCTGCGGTATTATTATGATCCCGAATCGGGAACCCATAAAAAGATGCCGGGACAGGACGCCTTCATCATACTGGACAACATCCGGGAAAACAAGAAAGTTTGGGGCAACTCAGACGCTGTAATCCAGGATCTTGGCGACGGAATATTGAATCTCGAGTTCAGGTCAAAAATGAATACCATCGGCGGTGGCGTATTGCAGGGAATCAACAAAGCCATCGACATGGCCGAGAAGGATTTTGGCGGGCTCGTCATCGGGAACCAGGGTGCCAATTTTTCCGTGGGCGCCAACATCGGGATGATCTTCATGATGGCCGTCGAGCAGGAATATGACGAGCTGAACATGGCCATCAAGCTATTCCAGGACACGATGATGCGGGTGCGCTATTCGGCGATTCCGGTGGTCGTCGCACCGCACGGGATGACACTGGGCGGAGGATGTGAGATGAGCATGCATGCCGACAGGGTGGTTGCGGCTGCCGAGACCTACATTGGCCTGGTCGAATTTGGCGTGGGCGTGATTCCCGGCGGCGGCGGAAGCAAGGAAATGGCGCTGCGGGCTTCGGATACCTTCCGCAAGAATGACGTGGAACTCAATGTGCTGCAGGAATATTTCCTGACGATCGGGATGGCCAAGGTGGCGACATCGGCTTACGAGGCCTACGATCTCGGCATACTGCAAAAGGGCAAGGACGTTGTGGTCGTCAACCGCGACCGCCAGATTGCCGAGGCGAAGAAACACGCGCTGCTGATGGCCGAAGCCGGATATACGCAACCCGTTCGCCGAAAGGATGTCAAAGTCCTGGGCAAGCAGGCGCTGGGCATGTTCCTGGTGGGCACCGACTCGATGGAGGCCGGCAAATTCATCAGCGAGCACGACCGCAAGATCGCCAATAAGCTGGCCTATGTGATGGCGGGCGGCGACCTCTCCGAACCCACGCTCGTAACTGAACAATACCTGCTCGACCTGGAACGCGAGGCTTTCCTTTCGCTGTGCACCGAACGCAAGACGCTGGAAAGGATTCAGTTTATGTTGACGAAGGGGAAACCGTTGAGAAATTAATTACAAACTATAAATTATAAATTATATATGCCTGACGCTAAATGCGACCAGTTGAACGTGGGTACTTAATTTATATTTAAAATATATAATAATGAAAACAGCATACATCGTTTCCGGCTTCCGCACTGCCGTGGGCAAAGCGCCAAAGGGCGTGTTCAGGTTCAAGAGGCCTGACGAACTGGCGGCAGAGACCATCCAGCACATGATGGCTTCGCTTCCCGATTTTGACAAGTCGCGGATCGATGATGTCATGGTGGGCAATGCGATGCCCGAAGCTGAACAAGGGCTTAACGTAGCGCGGCTTATCTCGTTGATGGGCTTGAAGATACACGATGTTCCCGGCGTGACGGTAAACCGATACTGTGCCTCGGGCATCGAGACCATCGGGATGGCCACGGCCAAGATCCAGTCGGGAATGGCAAACTGCATCATTGCAGGTGGCGCAGAGAGCATGAGCTTCATTCCGATGGGCGGCTACAAACCGGTGCCGGACTATGCGCTGGCCAAGAACGGGCACGAAGATTACTATTGGGGAATGGGCCTTACGGCCGAGGCGGTCGCCAGGGAATTCAACGTCCCGCGCGAAGACCAGGACCGCTTTGCCTATGAGTCGCACCGCAAGGCGCTAAAAGCGCAGCAGGAAGGCAAATTTGACAAACAGATCGTGCCGATTTCCATCGAACAGACTTACGTGGACGAAAAAGGAAAGAAAGCGACCAAAAACTATACGGTCTCAAGCGACGAAGGCCCGCGCGCCGACACCTCGATTGAAGCGCTCGCGAAATTAAAGCCGGTTTTTGCGGCCGATGGAAGCGTCACGGCGGGAAATTCCTCCCAGATGAGCGATGGGGCCGCGTTCGTAATGGTCATGAGCGAAGAAATGGTAAAAGAGCTCAACCTCGCCCCGATCGCGCGGCTGGTGAGCTACGCATCGGCGGGAGTTGAGCCGCGGATCATGGGCATCGGACCGGTCAAGGCCATTCCCAAGGCGCTCGCACAGGCGGGCATGAAACAGGACGACATCCAGCTCATCGAACTCAACGAAGCCTTTGCATCCCAATCCTTGGCCGTCATCCGTGAACTGAACCTCAACCCCGAC
>SXQR01000042.1 GCA_005792865.1 Flavobacterium sp.
ATCGGTGCCGCTTCCGGCCGCCCATTGCCAGTTGCCCACATTCGAGGCCTGTTCATAGTCCAACAACTTCAGGGCAAAGTATGCCTCGCCCCAACGCCAGTCAATCAAGAGATGCTTGCAGAGGAAACTGGCCGCCACCATGCGTACGCGGTTGTGCATGAAGCCGGTCGCATTGAGCTCGCGCATGCCCGCATCGACAAGCGGATAACCCGTCCGGCCCGTTTTCCACAGTTCGAATTCGGCTTGGTCGTTGCGCCATTTGATGTTGTCGTACTGCGGCCGGAAACTTTCAGATACCGTTTTGGGATAATGAAAGAGCACGTGGGCAAAGAACTCGCGCCAGATCAATTCGTTGAGAAATGTGCCTTCACCAGATTTCAAGGCCTCGGTCACTGCCTGCCTCGCGCTCACCGATCCAAATCTCAGGTGCGGCCCCAGGCGGGACGTTCTCTGTGACGGGAAATCCCGGCTGTTGGCATACCCGGCAATCAATTTCGCGGAAATGTCCGCATCGGGAACCCGGATTTCGGACGGCTTAAAACCGATTTCGGTAATCGTAGGCAGTTTGTAAGAATGCCTGGACCATTTTACGGTTGGTTTTCCATGGCTGCTGGTCCGGTTTTCAGTCAGTTCCGATTTCCACTTTTTTGAAAATGGTGTAAAAACCACATACGGCGTACCGTCGGGCTTGAGGATCTCGCCGGGTTCAAAGACCAGGTGGTCGCGAAGCAGATGGAAAGCGATCCCCCGCGATTTTAGCAACCGCGCGATTTCGGCGTCCCGCGCGATCGCATAAGGTTCGTAATCGGCGTTGGCATAAACCGCAGTGATGGCATTATCGGCCAAAAGTTTATTGAAAGCCCTGGCGGGCGTGTCGTGAAAGCCGGCGAGCGATCCGCCCTGCCCTCGAAGATCGCCCTGCATGTTTTCCAGCAATTGGCAGAAGAAGCTGACCCGTGCATCATCAGGGGGCAGTTCGGACAGGATCTCGGTGTCAAATATGAACAGGGGCAATACCCGTTCGCCCGATGCCGCGGCCGCACAAAGGGCCGCATTGTCTTTCAGCCTCAGGTCACGCCTGAACCACATCGCAACCATCAGGTAGTCCTTAAAGTTGAAAGTCCACCGTCGGGCCTCAACACCTGGCCGGTCATCCACAAGGACCGGTCGCCGAGCAGGAATGCTGCGGCATCGGCCACATCCCGGGTTTGGCCAAAACGTTGCATCGGATGGCGCGTGGCCGACCTTTCGCGTTTTGCATCGCTGTCGAGGAATTTCTGGGCCAGCGGGCTGTCGGTCAGCGACGGGGCAATGACATTCACGCGTATCTTGGGCGCCACTTCGGCTGCGAGGGCAAGCGCAAAACCTTCCACGGCGCCCTTGGCTGCGGCAACTGCGGTATGAAAGGGCATGCCCTGCGCGACCGCGACGCTGCTAAAAAGAACCACCGACGCCGCATCGGATGCCGCCCGCCGCGGCAACACGGTCTGCAGGATGGCGACCATATTGGTGAAATTTAACCGGAGCGCATCCTCAAAATCTTTTTCCTGCAACGACCTGAAAGGTTTCAGGTTGATCGAGCCCGGGAGGTAGGCAAACCCATCCAGCCTTTCGGGGAGGACGGCGGGATCGAGTTTGTCGGTCGATGCATCGAATTTCACATAGCTGATATTTGGCGGAAGGACTCCTTCCCAGGTTCGGGAGGCGACGATCACGCGGCTGTGCGCCGAGAGCATTTCGGCCAGGGTGCGGCCGATGCCGTACGATCCTCCGATCAACAATATATTTTTCATGCGTTTTGGGAATTGGGAAACATCTGGTCAAGTACCGTACGCCGGTAACCGAATATTTTTTCAAGTTTCGGCCTCACGATCCAGCCGTGCAGCCTCCGGCCCAAAAAACCCATCGGCAGTTTGTAATGGATCAGGTCTTCCATCTCCACCCCGCCATCAACTTCCCTGATAAAGTGCTTATGGTGCCAGAAGGCGTATGGGCCAAAACGCTGCTCATCGACAAAATAATGGCCGGGGATGACGTGGGTGATCTCGGTTACCCACCGGACCTTGATGCCAAACATGGGCCGGACGTTGTACACGATTACCTGGCCCGGGAAAATGGAGCGGTCATCACCCGAGAGCGTTTCAAAACCCATATCGGGTGGCGTGATCCGGGAGAGGTTGGCGGGGTCCGAAAGGAATTCCCAGGCAACCTGCGGCGTTACCGGAAGAAATTGTTTTTCATGGAGGGTATGCATGACACAAAGATAAGTGTTTAACTAAAATAAATTATCGTTAAACAAAATTTTCCATTTATTGATACCTCACCATCGGGAAACTGCGCCTTATTTCGTAAATTTGGGAACTAACTAAATTATTTTGATCTATGAAAAAAATGATAGCGGCCGCGGCCATATTGTTTGTCGCGGTGACCACGGCGCAGGTGCGTACGCCACAGCCCAGCCCGAAAGCGTTGTTGAAACAGACCGTTGGCCTCACCGAAGTTGAAATCGACTATTCGCGCCCCAGCATGAAGGGCCGTACGATCTTTGGCGACCTCGTGCCCTTTGGCCGCATGTGGCGCACCGGTGCCAACCAGAATTCAATGGTATCCTTTAGCGAAGATGTCGTGATTGACGGGAAGACCCTTAAAAAAGGCAAGTACGCCATCTTCACCACGCCAAAAGCCGACAATTGGGAAGTGGTTTTCTACAGCGACACCAATAATTGGGGAATTCCCGAGAAGTGGGATGAAACCAAGGTGGGGCTTCGGACAACGGTGAAACCCGAAATGCTGACCCGAAACGTAGAGACCTTTACCATCGGCCTCAACAACCTGGACAATAATTACGGGCATTTGGAGATCATGTGGGAGAAGACCCTGGTGCCGATTCGCTTCGAGGTCCCGACCCAAAAAACCGCGATGGCAAGCATTGAAAAAGTGCTGGCCGGCCCGTCTGCGGGTGACTACTTTTCATCGGCACAATACTTCTACCAGTCAAACCAGGACATGAACCGCGCCTTGCAATATGTCAACAAGGCTATCGAACTCAACCCCGACAAGCCTTTTTGGTACACGCGCCAAAAGTCTTTGATCCAGGCCAAGCTGGGGGACAAGAAGGGCGCCATCGAAACCGCCAAAGTTTCGCTTGCCGCGGCACAAAAGGCTAACAATGCCGATTATGTCAAGATGAACCAGGATTCGATTGCCGAATGGAGCAAGTAATTTGAATCGATAAATGGGAGGCCCGCAAACCCACCCTGACATCATTCAATATTTTCAGAAATTACAATCAAAGAGCGTCTCCGGACGCTTTTTTATTTGGCCAGATCATCTGCAACGACAGCGAGAGCAGGATGGTCAGCATTGCACCGATGAAATTCAGCCAGAGGAAGCTCACCACGTCCAGGTAATAGATGTAGAATATCAGGAGCTGGGAGACCACGGCGCCCCAAAAAATCGGCCCTGCCTTGATGTACTTGATGTAAAACCCGACGAGGAAGATGCCCAGCACGGTTCCGTAGAAAATCGAGCCGACGATATTGACCAGCTGGATCAGGTTCTCAAAAAGTGTCCCGACACACGCGAAAAGGATCGCGATGATCCCCCACACCAGGGTGAAAAATTTACTGGCGTTGACAAAATGCTTTTCAGATTTTGGCTTGGTGAGGTTGCGTTTGTAGATGTCGATCGCGGTGGTCGAGGCCAGCGCATTCAGTCCCGACGCCGACGATGACATCGCCGCCGAAAGGATCACGGCCACCAGCAATCCCACAAGCCCCTGCGGCAGGTAATGGAGGATAAAGTGGATGAAAACATAATCCTTGTCGTTGATCTCCGCCTTGTCGTCGGCTGCCTTGATGAGCTCGCGCGCGCGGTCCCGCAGGTCGCGTTCCTTGGCCGATAGCGCGATCATCTGCTTGCGCAGTATCGGGTTGTCGTAATTCTGGTTGAGGTGGTCGATGTAGAGCAGGTTGATTTCCTTTTTTTCCTCGTATAGGTCGGCGAGCTGGTTCTCAAGTTCCCGGTATTGGCTCCCATAGGCGCTTTTCTCGACGATGATCTTGTTGTTTGGATTGAAATTGATCGGCACGGGATTGAACTGGAAGAAAACAAAGACCATGACGCCGGTGAGCAATATGAAGAATTGCATCGGGACTTTCAAAAAACCGTTCATGATGAGGCCCATCTGGCTTTCGCGGACGGATTTCCCCGAAAGATAGCGGCCCACCTGGGACTGATCGGTACCAAAATAGGAGAGGGCAAGGAAGAATCCGCCGGTGATGCCGCTC